>JBEBXX010000001.1:0-17039 GCA_040391435.1 Aureliella helgolandensis
TGGCCAGCGCAGGTGGCACAGCGGATGCAGCCGCCGCTGGGCCTGCGGACACAATTGCTGTTGAGCCGGCTTGGACCGCATCGGCTGCGAGCTTCTGGGCGCCCGAGCTGTCGGCGGCCAACTTCTCCGCCGCTAACTGTGTCGCAGCTACGTTTTCCGCAGCCAGCTTTTCGGTGGCCAGCTTTTCGGCAGCCAGGCTGTCGGCCGTCGCAGTGGCCGCGGCGGACGGGCCAACCACAATCGAGTCGCCCGCTGCTGCCGCGGCCACCGTCGATGTTTCTGCTGCGGTAGATGTAGCGGTTGTAGACGCAGCCGTTGTTGCCAGCGTTGCTTCTGGCGGCATCGCAACATCTGCGGTGGGGCCTGCGGGACTAGCTGAGGTCGGCGCCATCGAAGTCAGCGGTTGCCCGGCCCCGGCATTGAGCGGCGGCATGGAAATGTCTGGAATGGCGATGGAAGACAGGTCAAATTCATCCAGCCCCGGCGTATCGCCTAGGCCGGCCAATTGATCGGCCTTCAGTTTGCTGCCGTCGTTGAGCGCAATGATGCTAGCTACTACGAGCGCGATGACCAATAAGATCAGCACCACGCCGCTGGACCAGTGTTCCCACCACGTACGGCGCTGCTCGGAAGTGGTCTCGACCATCGGCGCAGGGTCGGCGACTTCGCGAACCGCTTCGGCCTGGGACACTTCCGGCGGACTGACAGCCGGGAGCTCAAACTGTAGCTGGCAGGCAGGCTCGGCCGTGGCAGGTTGGTTCGATGCGCGTGAGCCAGACGTCTGCAAACAGGGCCCCTGCGGGTTGTGTGGAAGTTGCGAAGCGGCGGCAAGTTCATCCGCACAAGCTAGGCCAATGGCGGGCAACCGAAATAAAACTGGTGACTGTTCAAAGTGTGCTGACCTACTCCGCAGCGGCGCTGCCTGCGGTGTCGGCGCTGCCTGTGGTGTCGCTTCAGAGGACGATCCAGCGGCGCTAGTCGCGCTTCCCGCGGAGCGTGGGGAAACAGGTCTCGAGCGCACACGATCTCTGTCAGTAGTGCGCGTCGATGCGTTCTCTGGCATGGCAATCCCTTCCCTGCATTGTTGTCTCGTGCGGCCCCAGTCACTGCTCAGAATTGCCGCGGTGCTGGAGGTCTAGGCTGCTAGTACTAGCTGAATTGCCCCTCTCGAATCAAGTCAACTCCGAGTTATACGCTGGAAGCTTGTCAACTTAAATCATCTGGCTTGCTGCCAATTCATTCCGCCCTGTCGTTCACCTGTGGCGTGGGGCACAGCGCGTGGCAATTAGTCTTACTCGAGACTATCGGCAGCTTCTAAAACGATCTTGAGCATTTTAACTCCTGCGCAAACTTTTCCGCGCAGGCAAGCTGGGCTTTCTCGCGCGAGCCGGCTGCGCGGTGGCCTTGGATTTTTGCCTGGAGCTGTGCGAGTTTCCTAAGCTTACGTCGCCTTTGGCTCGACCTGACTGCGCTCGCCGTTTGAGAGCTTGCCAGTTCGTTAGCCACTCTTAATCTTTTCAGCGGCCGGGACAATCCAACTTGTTTCGCACAGCCGCATTGCGTATGATCCGCGCAGGATTCGGCATGCCCGAAGTTCGGCTGGCTATCCAGGAAGCGAAGCCAGCATTCGGGAAATGGGATTACGCAATGGAAGGCCGCCGCATGTTCGCACAAGATTTTTCACTGGTTGGAACCCAACTGTGCCATAATGAACGCGTCGCGGCGATCGCTGCCAGGCGCTTGCGACTGGGGCTAACTACTATGCTGACAGCCTTGCTGGCCATCTCCACCGCCACAGGCTGTCGCACCCCTTGGCGCGCCTCCAGCGCGGAACCCAGCTTTGACCGCCTGATCGAAATTGAACAGCGTACCAATCAACAGCGTCCGCTCGGCCGCGAACCCCAGGCGTCGCGTCTGCGACCCGGGCCAGCCAAATATGCGATGCATGGCAATGATCAAGGCGTCGTGCCGCCCGCCGCCTCGACCACCGCTACCACCTCCGCGCAGCGTTCGCTCAGCGACCGCGCCACGGACGGCCATAGTCCGCAGCGCGAGGCGGCCCAAGATTACGATGAGTTGGACGAAATGCTGGTGGATGTTCCCCCGGCCCAGCGAGATTTGCTGCGACGCGAAATGAGCACGATGCGTCGCGCGGCGGAGAGCCCGGTCGACAGCAGAAGCAAGCCAGAATCCAATCCACTGCCGGTTCCCGACCCAACCAGCCAACGCTCCACCGCAGCGAACGATCGCTCCATCGACCCCAACGAATACGTCGGTTCATCAAAATATCAGTTGGCGGCCAATGATTCCAAACCCCAGGCTCGGGCTGCGGCTGAACCTACTCCCAGCACAGATCAGGCGTACTCTCGCAAATTCTCCGATCGCGACGATGCTCCAGCATCTGCCTCGAAACCTAGCGGCCAAGCCTCCTCGGAAAATGTCGTCAGCCAACCCCCGGCCGAATCAGCCAGCTCCGATGGTGTGGTGACGGCCAGCTACGCAGCCGACGCGCAGGCCGCTGACGCCGCCCCCGCTGGCTCAGCTCTCAACGAACCTCTCGACTGGCACCAACATATCACCGCAGCGCTAGCACACATGGAAGACCAAGCAACGGCCGCCAGCCCGGAAGAGCAGATCCACTTGCAGATGGTGCAGCGATTGCTGCACATGAGTCTCGGCGATATCGAGGCGGCCAGCGAGCCAATCGATGGGTTGCAGGCCAACGGGCAGGACTTTATCCGACACTCGCTCAAGTCGCTGCACGATGTGACCAACCCCAGCGGCAATCCGGTCGAAACCAAACGCTACACGCTGGCGATGATCAGCCAACGGCAAGCCATGAGCCACCTAGCCTCAGTCAGCAATTTAGAGGTTCGCAACGCTACCTTCTGCACCGAGGTCGATGGCTTTGGCGTAGTCACCAAGTTCCCACAATACGCCTTCAAGCCCGACCAAGAATTGCTGCTGTACTGCGAGCTAGACAACTTCGTCAGCACTCAGCTCGAGGGCAAGGGATACGAAACGCAATTGCAGGGGAGTTATGAGATTGTCGATGCCAACGGGCGACGTGTGGCCGACCAACTGCTACCGCTCGATTCACACCTCTGTCGCAATCAGCGGCGCGACTATTTCATCGCCTATCGCATCTACATGCCACAGAAAATTGATGCCGGCAAATACCAACTCAAGCTGACAGTGGAAGATATGAAGGGCCGCAAGTTCGGTCAGTCGGTACTCGACTTCCAAATTCAGTAGCTCGCACCACGCCGCGCTGGTTCTCGAGAAACTCGACTACTGGATTTTCTAGCCATCCATCTTCTAACCATTCATTTTCAAACCATTTGTCTTCTAACTATCTATCTTCTAACCATCCATCTTCTAACCAAACATTCACTCGCGATTCACTCGGGCTCGCGCTGCAGTCGCCAAGGACAATTCTGGACGGCAGATACGGCGGCAAATACTCAAAGATCGTTAATCCGCTGGTCTTGGATTTCCGCTTGCCCTTCCGAGCGGACGACCTTAATGGACCACTGCCCTTGATGGCCATCGATGTCCCAAGTTCCGAAAAAAGTCCCTTCACCGTCATACTGTCCCACGTACAACACCGTGTGCCGCGCGGCGTAGTGCTTGATGATCTCGACGGTGCCATCGGGTCGCAGGCTGCCACTGAGCGTGAATGGCGCGATGAGGTCGACGCCGCTGCCTTCAATCCGCGATTGTTGAAAGTGGATAACTAGCTGGTGCATCGGCTGACGCCCAAAAGCCGCCTGTTGCCACCACCCAATGCACTCGCAACGACTCATTTCCAACTCGCTTTTCTGTTGATTCACTTAAGAGTGGCTGTGAGCGCGGCGCGCGGCGGGGCATAATAAGCGTATGCCTGCTACTGCCTCTAACTCCGACCACACGCCCCGGCCTGAACCTGAGCCGCAGCTTGACTCTGCCCCGCTGCGACCGCAAAACTTGCCGACGCGGTGCGCGATCGGCTTGGTGCACCTCTATCAGCGCAGCTTGTCACCCTTGCTCGGGGCCAATTGCCGCTATCATCCGACTTGCAGTGCGTACATGATCCAAGCCATAGAAAAATTCGGGCTGCTGCGTGGCGTCTACCGCGGCGGTCTGCGGCTCTTGCGCTGCCATCCGTTGAGCCGCGGCGGCTACGACCCGCCCTGAGATTGTTTAGGTCCCCATCAACAAAGCAGCAACTACCAGCATCCATGTGGCCGACAGCAGAATTACCGAAGCCAAGGTCAAACGCACCCAAATTTTGGTCGACGTATTCACCCACACTAGTGTATCGCAGGGATGCACGATGGACTGTAGGAAACGTTGCCGATGGTGCGGTTCATCCATCAGCATGGCTCGCATAGGTGCCAACAATCCGTACTGCACAGAGAAGTCAAGCGCACCGTATAGGCGATGTTGCCGCCCGATGGGATCCGACGCAGTCGCTTCAAAAAACCAGACTTGCCGACCGTAGTCCGTTTCCCTTTCCTCCTCTAGGTGCACGCACCGCACCGATTCGATGCGCGCGTCCTCTAGACTAAATTCTTTGCGCACGAGCGATTGGCGAGCTTGATCGTTAACAAGCTGCCAGACCTCTTTGGAAAACTGGTAGAAACTTGCGTCCGGTGTCATCCATGCGCCCCTACAGATGGAAACCACGAAACATTGGGCATGATCCGCTTGATCGGTTCAACCACCTAAGTATAAGCCCTGTGGGTATTGGTTTCCAACACGACATCCCCCAATAAACCCGCTATAACCCGATAATAACGCGAATCCATCCCCCCTTGCACCCCATCGACCACCCCAACCAACCAGAAGAACCACCTAAAATAAGTAGGCGGAGGACATTAGCCTTCTCCGGCGGCAGAGCTCGGTAAGGCGGGGGCTCACTGACGATCAAATACGCTGGCTCTGATCTCCGCCTCAAACGACGCCTGTTGATCGATGGCTTGTCGAAAGCGATCTTGGCTGAGCGTATACAGCACGGTCTCCTCGAGCGTCTCCACGGTTGCGTTCCGCGGTTGACCGAGCAGCAGGGCCATCTCTCCGAAGAAATCCCCTTCTTGTAAGATGGCCACAGGCTCGGACTGTGAACTGCGGCGCACTGCAACGCGTCCGGTGCGAATTAAATAGAATTTATCCCCGGCCTGACCTTCACGAATTATCGTTTGTCCCGGCGGCACCGTTTCGCATTGTAGATGATCGGCCATCTCAGCTAGACCGCGTGGGGTCATGTGTTGGAAGACCTCACACTTGATCAACATCTGGCTGACGATAGCCGTCTCTTGCACCAGAACGTCGCTGCGAATGCTGCCGTCCACTAGGTTGATAATTCGATCCGCCACATCCAAGATACGATTGTCGTGGGTCACGATGACGATGGTCACTTGCTGTTCTTTGGCCATCCGCCTGAGTAGCTCGACTACTTGCCGCCCACTGTGTTCGTCCAAGGCGGCCGTCGGTTCGTCGGCCAATACCAGACGGGGCTGGTGTACCAGCCCGCGCGCAATAGCCACGCGTTGTTTCTGGCCCCCGGAGAGCTGCTTGGGCCGATGCCCCACGCGTTCCCCTAGGCCAAGCTGCTCGAGCATGGCCTGCGCCCGCTGCGTCTGCGCGCGGCGCCCCATGCCTGGTTCCGCCAATTCCAGCGCCATCCGCACGTTCTGCGTAGCGGTCAACGAATCGAATAAATTGTGAGCCTGAAAAATGAAGCCGATTTCCCGGCGCAGCGTCAGCAGGTCTGACTTGGTGGCCTCGTGCAGTGGTCGATCCAAGACTCTCAGTTCGCCCGCTTGAGTCTGCCGCAGCGTGCCGATCAGAGTCAACAGGGTCGTTTTACCCGAGCCACTTGGGCCGGTCATGATGATTATTTCGCCTGGATAGATATCGAGCGAGTTATCAAACAGAACCTGTTTGCGCAGCTCCCCGCTGCCGTAATAGTGCTGCAAGCCACGGGCAACGATAGCCGGAGTTTGACCAGCGGCGATGAGCTGGCGAATGGCTGGGTCAAACCGCATCGCAGAGGTTGAAGTGGAAGCATCCGACATCGGCGGGTCTCGGTCGCGGGAAGGCATGAAATCATTCAGCAGCTTAGTTAATCGTCAACTATAATCGAGCAGGCCACGCGCGTGGACCAATTTTGTCACCCCGCACCAGAACTTCGGGCCACCTATGTCTTGCCCCGCTCATGCACCCCACTTCGGCACCCGGCCGCGGGCCTTCCGTGCCGTGTTCAGCGACGCGATGCTCCAGGCTGCGCTGTCCCGCCTCGGAACGGCTACGCTCACGCGTTGGCGGGCAACAGGCGTCCCACCCACCCGTCCATCCACACGGCTTGTGAGCAGACTGTTGGCATGCGGATGGCTATTGTGCGCGGGCTGCTCACAACCCAGCCCCCCGCTGGCATCATCAAACCCCGTCACGGCGGCTGTAGCTCAGCACGTCCTAGCCCAAGGACAAATTCTACCCGCCGGCGGTATCTTGCATCTGTCGGCTCCGCCGGGCGACGTAGTCACCAACATCGCGGTCTCAGTCGGCGATCAGGTACAACCGGGACAAGTGCTGCTCACACTACGATCGGGGCAAGCGGCTGAGTCGCGTTTGAAAACACTGCACAAGCGGCGCGAGCAGGCGGTCAGGGAGCGCGAGCAGGCCATCGCCAGTGCCCAGCAGCAACTGGCTTCTGCCGATCTAAAACTCGAGCAACTCAAAGCTCAGCAAGTGGCCACGCAGCGCACCACAGACCTCTTGGAACTAGCCAAACAACAAGTTGAATCATCCGAAAAAGTGCTCAAGAAACTGCAGGCTATCGCCGCCAACGCAGCCACCAGCGAGTTTGTGGGAGGGCTGGAGATCGACCGTCAACGCATCCACTTGGCCGAAGCTCAACTCAACTATCGCCGTCAAGCCGAGAGCCAGCAACAGAGCGAGGACGAGTTGACGTGGGGTCTGCAGGCCGCCGAACAACAGCGGCACAGTGCCAGTAAACTACTGGCAGCCGCCGAGAGTTCTCAAGCCATCGAGATTCTCGATCTAGAGATAGCGGCTGTCATCGAGCAGACGGAGAGCACGCGCGTGGTTGCCCCCACCTCGGGCATGATCCTGGCGATCAATGTGGCTCCGGGTGAAGCCACGCTGGCCGGTCCATTAATTGAAATGGCCGACCTGAGTTCGCTGGTATGTGAGATTGAAATCAATGCTATGGATGCTACTGCGGTGCAGCCCGGGCAAGCGGCTACCATCACCAGTCGCGCCCTGGGCACGCAAACGCTGCGTGGCACTGTCACAAAAAAGTTTAGCTTGGTCGGACGCCCCCAACTTCGCTCGCTGGATCCACTGGCTCAGTCCGACTACCGCACCGTCACGGCGACCATCCAGCTCGACGAAGCCTCCACGGCGATTGCCAAGGACTGGTTGCAACTGCAGGTCGAGGCGCGCATCGATACCGAAAGCGCGAGCGCTGTTCCACGCGCGGCCAAGTCGCCTCAGCCAGCCCCCGCATCGCTATGAAGACTCCGCTGGCCCTGCATAACCTGTTGCATCAGCCACTGCAAACCGGCGTGTCTATTGCTGGCGTCGCCTTTGCACTGCTGCTGGTTTTCATGCAACTAGGTTTCATGGGGGCGGTGGCTCACACGGCGACCAACGTGCTCGGCGCACTCGAGTTTGACGTCATGCTACGCGCGCCCGATTACTTGCACCTGTACGAGGCAAGCCACATACAGCGCAGCGATTTGGACATTGCCGCCAATACGCCAGGCGTTGCCTCGGCGGAACCGCTGTGGATCAGCGTTCAAAACTGGCGCTCGCTCCCCACGCAATCCGAACTCGAGGCGGGCAACTACACGAGCCAGTTTCTGCCCATCGCAGTCATGGCCTATGACCCGCACAAGCCCATCTTTCAAATGCCCCACCTGCATGCCGCCAGCGCTTCGCTGCGCAGCGATACAATCCTGCTGGATGACAGCACGCAACCGGCCTACGGTCCGTGGAACGATCAACCGCTGATACCATTGCTGCCGTGGCGAATTGGCCATTTCAGCCATGCGGACATCGGTCGCCACACAGAGATTGGTGGGCGTGAATTTACCATTGCGGGACTTTATAAATTGGGGACGGGTCTAGCCGCTAACGGCGCTCTGATTACCTCGCCGGCTGGTTTTGCACGGATGACAGGCTGGGACGTTCAGTCGACTGCCTCGCTGGGCCTGCTGCGGCTTGACAGTTCCGAACCGCAGCAACAAGCACAGCTTGTCCAGCAGCTCAAAGAACGACTGCGGCTAAGTCCCGATGCGGTCGCCGCGCGCAGCATTACTAATCCAGCTCTGGACGGCGCCCTGGGGACGGGAGTCGTGTCCGTATTGACCAAACCTGAGGCCCTGGCAGCCGAGCGATATCACTGGCTGTGGCACACTCCCTTCGGCCTGATTTTCCAGATGGGCGTGGTGCTTTCGCTGCTGGTCGGCGCAGCTATCGTGTACATGATTCTCGCCACCGATGTTTCCAATCGACTCAGCGAATACGCCACTTTGCTGGCCATGGGCTACTCGCGCGCGTACTTGGCCAGTATCGTCATGACCCAAGCCGTGATGCTTAGCTTGATGGGCTTTGCCAGCGGCTGGCTGGCCGCCGAACTGCTCTACCGACTGACCTCCCGCTTGTCGGGCATTCCAATGCTGATGGACCCTGGCCGCGTGGTGCTCGTAGCCGTGCTCGGGTTGGTGATGAGTTGCGGCAGCGGGCTGCTCGCACTGCGCAAACTTTGGAAAGCCGAGCCGGCCAGTTTGTTTTAATGAACGAATTCTAATGCGCACACCTTTAGCATGGAAAAATCTGACCAGTAGCTGGAACAAATGCCTGCTAGCCTCGGCCGGCGTGGGTTTCGCGGTGGTGTTGATGTTCATGCAGATCGGCTTTCGCAACGCCCTGATCGATAATAACGTGCAGTTGTTCAGACTGTTCGACTTGCGCGTCGCCAACCTGACCATGCTCAGTCAAGCGCGATATAACATTTCGACCGAACAGCGATTCCCACGCGAGCTGCTGCAGCAGGCAGCATCGATCCCCGGCGTTGTGGCAGTCTGCGGCATCAGCGTCGAACGCGCCACGGCGCGAGTCATGGTGGCTGGAAACGTGCCCCGGCCCGTGCGGGTGATCGGCGTGGAATTGGAGCATCCCAACTTTATTCGCGACCGGCAACTAGCTCAAAAGCTATTGGCAGCCGACGATCAACGCGGAGCCTTGGTCGACACTCGCAGCAAGCCCGCCTATGGCTTTGCCACGACCCCTGCACAACTTCAGCAGCAGTCGATCGAGCTCAACGGCCAGCGTCTGTCCGTGGTCGGCCAATTCACGCTGGGGACCGACTTCGCCAACGACGGCTCGTTAATGATGAGCGCTCAAGTACTGGAGCGGTACTTTCCGTGGCGCGGCGCTGGTGCAGCGGCAACCGAGGTGGTCGATGTGGGGCTGCTGCAGGTGCAAGCGACCTCAGCCGCCGAGCTAGCTCGGATCGCCGCGGAAATCGAACTGCTCGCACCGCAAGTGCTCGACGTGCGGCCGACCGGACAATTCATTGCGCGTGAGCAAGAATTCTGGGCTAGCCAGACCCCGATCGGAAAAATCTTTCTCATCGGCACGATCATGGGCTTGGTAGTAGGCGCGATTATTTGCTTTCAGATCCAGTTTACCGACATTACGGATCACATGTCAGAATTTGCTACGCTCAAAGCCATGGGCTATGGCCGAGCCTATTTCTGGAGCGTAGTTCTGTCGCAGTCGTTCTACTTAGCCTGCCTGGGCTTTGTTCCCGGCCTGCTGGTGTCGCAAGGCATGTACTGGCTGCTGGCTGCGCGGAGCGGTTTAGTAATGAGCATGAGCTGGGACCGCATCGGGCTAGTATGGATGCTGACTCTGGCCATGTGCAGCCTCAGCGGAGCCCTGGCCATCCGTAAGCTATTCCGCAGCGATCCGGCCAACTTGTTCTAGGTCCATAGTCGCCCGGCCGCTCCGTCGGTCGGAAAGTTAGTCGCGCGGCCGCTCCGTCGGCCGGAATTAAGCAGACGAACCGGCGGAGCGGTTCGGCGACTATTGGTCGGAAAGATAGTCGCCCGGCCGCTCCGTCGGTCGGAATTGAGCAGGCGAACCGGCGGAGCGGTTCGGCGACTATCATTCGCGACGTTTATCTTTCGAGTTCCTCATCACGAGTTCGTTGCCCAATTATTAAAAATCCTCGTCCGTGCGGGAATAATGGGCTGAGTCCCGACATCTCTCCTGTAGTGACCGCCCGTGTTCGGCCCAACGGCTACCAGAAGCCTGAGGATCATCCGCCTGCAGGTGCTTGCGTCACTTTTATTAAGCTTAAAACTTTTGAGGAGAATTCCGCATGTTGAAGAAATTTCTTGCGTTGGGTTGTGTACTAGCTTTGTCCGCGGCCTTTGTCGGTTGCGAACCAGCCCCAGTCGTTGACGCCACCCCAGGTCCGGACGTAGTCGTGCCTGCTGACGAAGCGGTCGTGGTAGAAGACGCGGACGGAGACGCTGCAGCCGTAGTTGTCGAAGAAACCAAGTAGTCATCGGCTAGATGCACTTGCCAGGCTCCCTCGTCCCACACGGGGCGAGGTGCCGGGCCACGCCGCGGGCCGAAAGCCTGCGAGCGAAACACGGCCTACGAGCGAAACACAAAGTAGACTGCCCCCATCAAGCAGAATGCCGCCCACAAGTAATCCAGCTTGAGCGGTTGCTGCATATAGAACACGGCAAACGGCACAAACACCGAGAGCGTGATCACTTCTTGCAACACCTTGAGCTGCCCCAGGCTCAACTCTGTATAGCCGATGCGGTTGGCCGGCACCTGGATCAAATACTCGAAGAACGCGATTCCCCAACTGACCAGCACGGCCAGCATCCATGGTTTAGCGTTGAGATCCTTCAAGTGCGCATACCAGGCGAATGTCATAAAGATATTCGACAATATGAGCAACCCGATCGTCTTGCAAATTACCAGTGTCACGTTAGTCTCGCTCCGATAGGGTAAAAATGCGTCTGATTGTGAGAAAGCTGAGCCGGCAGCACCTCTTGCGGCTACTCTATCTGCCGTTCGTACGGGGCTGCTAAAGCTAAAAATCCAAAAAAACATCGGCCCGAGCCACGTTATATGCGCGAACCTTTCGATATTAAACTCATCTAACCTCATGTCGACTGCACAAACCAAGTTTGTATTTGCACAGTGCGTGCGGTAGACTAAAAGGGTCCCCTTCGTACGCGAAGGGCTCAACCGCTTCTGAGGCTGTTCCGCCTCAGCCGTGGCCCGCATTGCATTGCGGTGCCATGGACCAACCATTTTTTCTCTCTCGGGTCATGCCAACGATCGGCGTGACGGAGGAATATCATGCGTAACACAACCATTTCCCGCTCGTTCGTCTTCGCTGTGGCCAACATTGTGGTCTCCCGCGTAGTACTGGCAGGTATGGATGTGCGCACGTTCCTGCGTGACCGCAGTTCGCGTCCCAGCATGGGATATTGGCAAGAGCACTGCCAGATAGAGATTGCGTGTGGCTGGGACCTATCTGGTCGCCATCCGCTAGGCAATCTGAAAGCGGGTTTTAAATCCCGCTTTCTATCGCTGTTTGGTCAGTCGCCTCTGCTCCCGGCCCTTGTCCTCTGTCCGGTCCCAACGGCGGCGGCGGCTAGAGCCACACGGCCCAGTGCTTACCGGCCCAGTGCTTACCGGCCCAGCTAAGCGAATGGAGAGTCTGCGTTGTACCGCACGCCTGGCTCTCCCGCCCCTTAGCGACTGATCTATCCGCTCCCACAGCACCCATCGTGTTCGGAGCGGACCGATGCATGAGAGAGAATTGTTTCGCTGCCTTTGCTCAACGCATAGTGGCGTCCGCATCCCTCCCTGCTGGATCCATCAACGACCCGCCGCTCTACACGCCCAGGATTTGCCTGACGCAGAGCGGCAAGCTAAGCGCGATATGCTAGTGCTTGTCGCGACAGTTGTTGCGCAACGTTGAACCGATTCCAGCGATTTCCTGCTCCGCTTAGGCGACCGCCCAGCGAAGCGTCGGAAGCGAGTGGCCGCGCGCCCAGCCAAACTACATCGATCTCTGCTCCACGTTGATCCTCAGAGCGCTTGTGTTCGCACGCGCCTGGCCGTTCGAGTAGGAGATAGGAAATATGGTTACGGAAGTTTACGAATCGACGCTGGCTACGGTTGCCCAATTGGTCCAATCCGCACAGTTGGGAGATCGCGACGCGCAGAGCGCTCTGTACGAGCGCTATCGAAATTCAGCACTAGCCCTAGCCTATCGCAAGCTGGGCAATTGGGACGAGGCTGAGGAGTTGGTCCAGGATGTGTTCATACACGCCTTCGATCGCTTGCAACAGTTGCGAGTTCCCGAGGCCTTCGGTGGCTGGTTGCGCCAGATCGTACGCCGCTCGGCCATCAATCAGCTCACGCGGCGGCGCGTGGCAGTCGGCATCGACCAAGCTACATTGGATGCCGTGGCGACCAACGAAGCCAATCCTCTGGACGAATTGCTGGACGAGGAGTCCTCGCGCCAGGTGCACAATGGCCTTCAACGGCTGGGAGCATTGGATCGGCAGACGCTTGAAGCTTTTTACATCGGCGGCCAATCGCTGCTTGAAATGGCTGAGGCGTTCGAAGCTCCGCTGGGAACGATCAAGCGCCGCTTGCACGTCGCTCGCAAGCGACTGGCACATCACATGACCGACTTCCAACTCGGGGAGACAGGGCCGCGGGCCTAACCTCGCGCATTCCCCCCTCGCCCTGTACTCACTGCACTCGGGGAGACAGGGTCGGGGAGCATGATCTCGCGTATTCCCCCCCCTCGCCTGTACTCGACTGCATTCGGGGAGAGGGGTTCGGGGGGCGGGGGGGTGAGGGGCCGAGTCAATCCACATCTCGCTCGGTGACTCGGTGACACCGCGGCTAGCTGGCGCACCCGCTATCGCTTAGATTTCTTTTCCTTGCGCGAGCCGCGCTGAGTGGTCGACTTCACGGCGGGCTTCTCCAACATGCGTTTCATCTCCTCGAATCGCGACAGCGGCTTGGCGGCCTCTGCCTGGCCTTTGCGACGGTCTTTGGGATTGCTCCGCGCCGGGGGTGCCTTAGAAGCTCCGTTGCCACTGGGCAGCGGCGAAAGAGGCATCGCCGGTTGATTGGGCTTGGGTGGGGGCATCGACCGCTTGACCAGCTTCCGTTCGACCAGCGACCAAGCGCTAGAGGTTATGAAATAAATGCACAATCCACTGGGAACTTTGAAGAACATCACGCCCATGAAAATCGTCATGACTTGCATCATATTCTGAGTCATACGAGTTTGATCGTCAGTCGCCTTGGGCATCAACATCTTCTGCTGCAACAAGAACAGCAACACGGTGACCATCGGCAATATGTTGAAGTAGGGCCCTAACCACCCCGTCCCGCGGCCGACGATGAACTCGGGCATCCAGCTCCACTGGCTCCAGTTGAGCAATTGATCCGGTCCAGCCAAATTGGAAGCCCAGCTCAGCCCTGGTATTAACGGTTCTTGTCGCAGCGAAAGATCGACGCTCAGGCAGCGGTACAGCCCGATAAAGATCGGCAACTGGATAAACATCGGCAGACAGCCCGCCAGCGGTTTAAAGTTATGCTTGGCATAAACCTCCTGCATGGCCTTGGCCCGCTTCTCCATATCGTCTTTGTAGAGCTCATTGATGCGCTTCATCTCTGGCTGCAGTTCCTGCATCCGCTGCGCATTGATAGCCGCCTTGCGCCCTAGCGGGAACATGGAACCACGCACCATCACCGTCAACATCACGATGGCCAATCCATAGTTGCCGACGATAGCATGGAAAAAGTGCAAGATAGCCGACAGCGGTTTGGCAATCCACGGGAACCAACCGTACTCGATGGCTCGCCCTAATCCATGCGTAGCCAAAACCACCGGCGTCTTGGGACCGATGAAAACTTGATAACGCTGCGAAACCTCGCCACCGGCAGGCACCACACGCTCTTCAGTATCAAACCAAAAAGACGTATTGGTCGCCTGCAACTGTGCTTTGTCAATTCGCTCCGGCGAATGCGTCACGGCGAACGCTGCTGCGCCGCGCAAATTGCTCAGCGCATCATCATCCTGCGGGTGGGGCAGGATGGAGGCGGTGAAGTAGGGTGCATCCACTCCGATATAGGACAGCGAGCGGACTTCGGCAGGTTCGCTTTCAGATAGCAGGATGGTCGGCATCCCAACCGGAGCACGCGTAGGTCGCTGTCCGTACTTGGCCAGCATGTCTGCCTCGGTCTTGCGCGCCTTGTCAACCACACTACGCGTGGTCGCGATCTGATGATCGCCGCTGGCGGTATCATAAATGACGTCCCGCTGCCCTGCTCCAGCGAACATGTGAGGACTGATCTTGATGGTGTACCACCAACCTTCGAGTGTCAGACCAGGCAGGCCCTCCTGGCGAAACGAGAGACTAACGTCCTGCTCATTGCGGTTGACAATCACCGTTTCCAAATCGAGCAGATAGCCATCATGCTTCTCATCCACTGGATGGAGTCGGTAGCGTTTGACCAGCTCTAGTTTCTGCGGTCGGCCA
Organism: Aureliella helgolandensis; assembly: GCA_040391435.1. Classification (GTDB taxonomy): domain Bacteria; phylum Planctomycetota; class Planctomycetia; order Pirellulales; family Pirellulaceae; genus Aureliella; species Aureliella helgolandensis_A. The sequence goes on from JBEBXX010000001.1 coordinate 14,616, forward strand.
GTGCCGGCCAGGAAACTTTCCAGAGGCAGGCGAAACTCTACACCCTGCCCACCGGGGACCTCAAGCGGATGCACGGCCCAATCGGCGTCTAACGTATCTTGCAAAGCGGGCAGCGCGTACAGGCCAACGGGTATCTGCGTACCACCAATCGACCCCAGCGTGGTCAACAGGCCAGGCCGATGAAGGTTCCCAGCCACCACCTCCGAATGCCCTGGCATCATGCGCAGCACGTCCAGCGGAGCTTCTGACAGCTCGACAGTCCCCTCCAGTCGCTGCATCTTCCCGGCGACCTGTCGCTCGACAATGAACTGCACTGATTGACCAGGTTTGGTTTCAGCCAAAATCTGCTCGACGCCCAACCGCGTCAGGGTGGGACGGCCGTTGAGTTCGACCAGCACATCGCCGACCTGGAGTCCGCCGGCAATCCCCGAGGCCGAGGCGGCTGGCGTGCCGGCGGGCAGCGTTCGAATCTTCAGTCCGCGGGACGTCTCCGCAAACCCCAAGTAGCCCAAATGTCCACCGTCATGCTCCAAAGAGCGATAGCGCAGCTTCCCCTTATTGGTTCGCTCGACCAACTCCGCCTGTTCGACGCCGGCTCCGCGGCTCGTCAGCGTGACTTGCAGCTTGTACCCCTTGTCCGGATCGCCCAGAGTGACGGCCGTAGGAGGATTCTGTGGCTTGTCCAACGCTTTCTCCGCGTCGGACCTCTCGGCACCAGGGCCAATTTCGGCAGGGCCAATTTCGGCAGGGCGCGGAGGCTTTTCACTGTCAGCCGCTGCTTCCACGGACGCACTCGATGTGGCAGCGCCAGTCGCATCTGCATCTGCATCGGGCGCAGCGCCATCTGCTGTCTCGCTATCCACCGCAGGGTCGGCGTTGGCGACATCCGCGTTGGCCAAATCGGAGTCACTATCCGGCCTGAGCAGCGGGTCGACTGCAGCGTCATCCGCCCCTGGCACGGCGGGATTGCGGAGCAGCGGATCCGCGTTGGGAGGTGCCTGTTTTGCCACTTCGGGCTTGGGCTTGGCCATCTGTTGCTGACGCACGCTCAGATAGAAAAAGCACAGCGCGGTCGTCAGCATCAGCCAAGTAAAAAATCGTCGATCCACTGGTGGGGGTCTCAGTTTGCTGAGGGTCGGTAATTTAGGTTGATCGTTCCCAACTTATTCTCACCCCCACAGCCGATCTTGGCTAGGCCAACCCACTAGGCATACTCGCGGTTGGTTACCAACCCAGGCATCGGAACTGAGTACTTTCCATCGGCGTCGGCTTGGATCGGCGCATCGCTGTCGAGCGTCAACTTGTCCACGTCTGGTGCAAATTCATGATCGCACTCGAGCAAATCGTCCAAAGTGACCACTTGTCCAGTGTGCGCGGCCATGCGTCCCATCGAAGTCACAGCGCTGGCCATCACGCCGCGCTCGACTTCGTTATAGGGCTTATCTTCGCGAACCGCCTGCATGAAGTCATTCCATTCCAGTTGATACGGGTTCTGCTCGTCAGGCCCGAACTCCCAAGCCACCTGGCTCTTGGTGAACTCTTGGCCGGTGTAGATCTTGCACCTAGCCGGCGAGTGAGCCTGGGAGGAGAGCGGAGCGCCCGCCTTGGGGCCATGCGCGAAACTGGCGAACTCCTGGAAGCAACCCGGCTGAGTGCGACCACCCAAGAACAGCTTGGTCCCATCGGCGAAGGTGTACTCGACTGAGTAGGAATCGAAGTTCTGGTCGACCATGTCGCCGCGATAGTGCCGCCCACCGGACGCCTTGGCCTCCACTGGCCACGCGTCTTTCATCCAACAGCATTCGTCGATATTGTGAATTAGGAAATCGCTATAGGCTCCGCCGCTGGCCCATAAGAAGCCGTGAAAGTTATTGATCTGGTACATCAATTCCGACATCTCGCTGTTCTTGGGCTGTGGCGGAACGGCCGCGGTACCGGTTGGGCCTGCCATGCGATAGGCTCGCAGCATGAGGATTTCGCCAATTTCGCCGTCGCGAATGCGATTCCACAGCTCTCCCCGGGCTTCGCAGTGGCGGCACATCAATCCCACGCCGACCTTCAAATTCTTTTCGTCGGCCTTCTTGGCCAGGGCCAGCATTTTCTGGCTGGTCGGCCCATCGACGGTAACCGGCTTTTCCATGAACACATTCAAGCCGCGTTCGATGGCATACGTGAACTGCACCCAGCGGAAGGCGGGCGGAGTAGTCAAGATTACCACGTCGCCCGGATCGAGTTGATCCATGGCCTGTTTATAACCATCGAAGCCGATGATTTTGTTCTCTTCAGCCACATCCACTTTGTCGCCAAAGGCGTTGGCCAGTCCCTGATGGCTGGCGCTCAGTTTGGAGGGGAAGACGTCCGCCATGGCCACCAACTTGAGCTGCTCGTTGGGCACCGATAGCGCATTGGCAGCAGCCCCCGAGC
>JBEBXX010000002.1:0-16254 GCA_040391435.1 Aureliella helgolandensis
GCTAATAGCAGGCGCGACCTGAGCTTGGTGAGAGTTGACTTGCTTGGCCTCTTCCGCACTCCGCTCGGCGACCGGCTTGGCCATGCTCGCGGCGAGTTCAGCGGTCAGCTCGCCGGGCGAGTCATAGGGATAGACGGCAACGTGGCTATCGCCATCGAGCGTGCTAGCAGCGGCCAAGTACTTGCCGTCGGGGCTGACCGCCAGACTGAAAATGCGTCCCGGCATGACTGGAAAGGCTCGAATCAAATTTGCATCGTCACCGATCTTGCGCTCGGTTTGCCTGAGCAATCGATAGATCTTCGGAACACCGTCCGCGCCCCCAACGAGAACCTCGTCGCGCTCGGGATGCATGGCTAGGGAGTTCACTTCGCCCCCCAGGGCACCCGGCGTGATGGATGTGATGTTGTCAATAAAACGCTCGGTCTCTACTTCGGTTAGCTTGACGGTCATATCGCGCCCGGCCGAAACTAAGTGCTTGCCATCGGGGCTAAACACGCAAGCGGCAATTCGATCGTCGTGTGCCCCTTGATGCAATTTTTGCTGGCCGGTCAGCGTGTCGATAGCGCGGACCGTGTTGTCCGAGCAGGCAAAGGCGAGCAGGCTGCCATCGGGAGAAAAGCTGCTGCCGGAAATCGTATCGAAGCCAATCTGCTGGCTCATCAACAGTTGACCATTAGCCACGTCCCACAGTTGCACTTCACCAAGTCGACCGGGAGAGCCGCCGGTCACAGCCAGACGCGACGAATCGGGCGAGAATTGGATCGATTCAATGCGTTGGCTGAGTCCGATCAGTCGCTGTACGGTTTGCTGCGAAGCGGTATCGATCAGCAGGACTTCTTGAAAGCCAGAGACGGCTAGCCACTTGCCATCAGGCGAGTAGTCCAAGGCAGTGATCAAGGGCGGACGCGCGTACTGAGGCGGATGCGACTGATCGTACTGCAGCGCCGCGGGCGGAGAGTCATCGAGAGCTCCAGCGGCGATCCAGCGACGGATAAGATCGACTTCAGAATCGCTCAGCGGCGCAGCCTCTTTGGGCATCGCGGCTTGGCCCGCCGCGGGAGTGATCTGAGCTAGCAGGTGACTGGCTGCCGGGTCGCCGGGGACGATGGCGACTTCTTCGCTTTCACCGGCCGCCAGCAGTCGCTGAAAGTCCGTCATGACGAAGCCACCTTGCGCGTTGGCAGGTTGGTGGCAGCCTTGGCAGTGCGCGCGGAATATCGGTTCGATCTGCCGCTGGTAGCTGATCGAGGTAGCGAGTGTCTCCTCGGCGGGTTTTTCGGCGGGTTTTTCGATGGGCTCCTCAACGGGTTCCTCAACGGGTTTTTCGATGGGCTCCTCAACGGGTTCTTCGGCGGGTTTTTCGGCGGGTTCTTCCGCGGGGTCCGCCGCGGCAGCCAGCGGCATCCAGCGCACGCCGCCGGTGAGGTGCAACCCGCACATTGAAAGATAAGCACTCACGACAACTAGCACAGCGGATCGCATGGTCATCGACGTAGCTCGCTTATTTAGAACATTGGTGAACGGAGCGTGGGAGGGCATTGGGCGTGGTGGGCTAGCGTGCAGCTATTACCTGCCGGCTGGTTGCTTCGAGCTTGGCTTCAGCGGCAGAGCTGTGTCTGCTGATGAGCGCATGGGTCTGCTGAAGTTCGCACGAGTTGCAGCGATAGCTCGGCAGCGTAGCGCAAAGCCGAGCTAAAGGGCGTCTATGCGGTTTTCCGGCGCGTTGAGTATGGGCGAACGGTGATTGGAATTCAACCCCCCGCCGCTTGTGCGATGCGTTCTCCGTGAATCCGAACAGTTGCGCTGTGAGTTGTAAATCTATACGTCTTTGTAGATATTGGTATGCGATTTGCGACTCGGGTCTTAGCAAGCGTTGGCTAGTTGGTTGTCTAGTTGCCGGCGCAGATGCGCCACAGAGTCGCTTGAGCAGTCCAGAGGAGCAGTCTGATGAGTGAAGCTTTACCCAATCGCGGCCGCGTGTTGTACCGTGCGCCAGTCGCGACGAACGTCCATCAGTACGTCATTGAAAAACCGGACGGCTTTACTTTTCACCCAGGACAAGCTGTCGATTTTGCAATCGACCAGCCGGCATGGCGCGAGCAAGTGCGCCCCTTCACGCTTACCAGTTTGCCCGATAATCCGCGGCTTGAATTCATCATCAAAGCCTACCCGGCGGCACAGAATCCCGGGCACGAAGGTATGACGGAGCATTTGGGCAATGACATTCAAGTCGGCGATCACGTGCTCTTCAGCGACGCTTGGGGCGCGATCGAGTACCGCGGGCCGGGTGTGTTCATCGCCGGTGGGGCGGGCATCACACCCTTTATCGCCATCTTGCGACAGCAGGAGCAGCGTAGCCAACTGGCCGGCAATCGATTGTTTTCAAGCAATCGCTCGGCGGATGAGGTAATTCTGCAGGGCGAGTTCACGCGCATGCTTGGCGATGCGTGCGTGTTTACGCTAACTAAGTCCCAGCATCGCGACTACGAGTTCGGGCGTATCGACCGCAAGTGGCTTGCGGCCCGCATTCACAATTTTGAACAACCATTCTATCTCTGTGGTCCGCCGAAGATGGTCGAAGAGCTCAGCCAGCTCCTGGCATCGTTGGGAGCCAATGCCGATGCGTTGGTGTTCGAGAAGTAGACTTCTCGTAACATCAACTTTCAATCTGGCATGGTTTTTGGAGCGGGCTTAACTCACACAATGCCGCAGTTGCAGATGCAGTGTCGCTGGTTAAAGTCCATCCGCTGTGGGGGAAAATTGGTCGGCTGATGGGACCACAACTTTGGTTTCCGCTCTTCGCCTTCGGCCCGGTCACACGGATTCGCTAACGCGACAATTAAAAAATTAAAAATGAAGCCTTTTATCCTCAAGCCGCGCCCGCCCTTTCGATTAGATCTGACGGTGTGGACACTGCGCCGGCGGTTTGAGAACCAAGTCGATCGCTGGGATGGCAGGGTATATCGTCGCGTGTTACCTACGGCGGCCAAGCCGGTATTGCTAGAGGTTGCCCAGTTTGGCAGCCCAGCTCGGCCGCGTCTGTCCGTCGGTCTGCGCGGCGTTGATCTGTCGGACGATTCGCGAAGCGTGGCTACCGCAGCGCTTGAGCGCATGCTCGGCATCCGCATCGACCTAAGTAGCTTTTACAGCTTCGCGGCCGACAAGCCCAAGCTGGGATTGCTGGCAGAGCAGTTTCAAGGCATGAAGCCACCGCGGTTTTTGACCGGATTCGAATGCCTGGCGAACGCCATCGCCTGCCAACAATTTTCACTGGCCTCTGGCATCCAATTGCTCAACCGCTTTGCGGAGTCGTTTGGCCAGCGATTCGAAGACCATTCACTCGCTAGCTTGAGCCCTCCGCAGTACGCCTTCCCGCAGCCACAATACATGCGCGGTGTTGAGATCGAGCAATTGCGAGCGATCGGTTTCAGTCGACAGAAAGCCACTGCGCTACTGAACTTGGCTGATCTGATACGGACGGGTGAGTTCGACTTCGATGGGCTGCAGGCGTCGTCCGATCAGGCCGCGCTGACTGAACTGCTGAGCCTGCGCGGCGTCGGGCGCTGGACCGCTGAGTATGCCTTGCTGCGCGGGCTGCGGCGCTTGCACGTATTCCCTGGCGACGACGTGGGAGCTCGTAACAATCTAGCGAAGTGGCTGGGCGCAACGGAAAAACTTAACTATGAATCGGTGGCGCAGTTGCTCGAGCGGTGGCGATCAGTCAAAGGCCTGATCTACTTGCATCTGCTGCTTGATAAGCTGGCGGCCACGGGTCATATCCAGGCTGAGCAGTTGGTGGAATCCCAGGCAGACTAGCCAAAGAACTTAGCCGCCTTGGCATTAGCACGGCTAGTTAGCCGTTTTGGCGTTAGCCACGGTTGATTAGCCGTTTTGGCGTTAGCCACGGTTGATTGATAGAACAGAAAACGTAAGCGCGGGTGCTTATAAATGCAATGCGAGACAAGTTTCGAGAACCCATGTAGCGGAGATTCCTATGACGACCCATACCCACACTGCCCACAACCTATCGGCTCGACTGGACTACGCTCGCGTCGCTCCCGAAGCGATTAAGGCGATGCGCAGCGTAGAGCGTTACGTGCACGCAGGTACCATCGAGCCGAGCCTGCTCGAGTTGGTGAAGTTTCGAGCTTCACAGATCAATGGCTGCGCGTTTTGTATCGACATGCATACCAAAGACGCGCGCGCCGCTGGAGAAACCGAACAGCGCCTGTACGCGTTGACAGCCTGGCGCGAAACTCCATTCTTTTCGCCCCGCGAGCGGGCCGCGCTGGCCTGGACCGAGGCGGTGACTCAAGTGGCCGATGGCCATGTTCCCGACGAAGTCTATGAGCTCGCGCGAGCCAACTTCAACGAACGTGAACTGGTCGATCTGACCATGGCCATAGTGGCTATCAATGGCTGGAACCGCTTGGCAATCAGCTTTCGCAAAGTGCCGGGCTCCTACCAGCCAACGTAGCTCTCCGGCTGGGCCTTCATAACTGTCCGACAGGTTCCGCGCAGCATCGCCATAAAGAGATAACTATGTCTAGCCGCAAGAGGAAGATTGAAATCGCCCGCGTCTATCAGCCGCCCGCAGCCGACGGCAGCTACCGCGTGCTGGTCGATCGCCTGTGGCCGCGCGGTGTGAAAAAAGAAGACCTCCAAGTCGATGCCTGGTCCAAGGATGTGGCTCCAAGCAATGAACTGCGGCACTGGTTCAATCACGATCCAGAGCGGTGGAGCGAGTTTCGCAAGCGATACTTCAAAGAGCTAGAAGACAATCAGCAGGCGGTGATTGAGATGTTACAAGCCGCCGATGCTGCGCCTATCCTGCTGCTGTACGGTGCGAAAGATGAGGTGCACAATCAGGCGGTGGCCCTCAAGCAGTGGATCGAGCAACACGCAGCTACGGCACAAGTAACCGACCACAAGTCCCACTGACCCGACGGCGATCGAACGAGTGCGTTAAAATTTTATTTCGAAGCATGTGAAATGTATACAAATAGGTGTATATTACTTAGGGCTTTATATGAAAGTAGCTGCAGCGGCTACGGTGGACTGGTAAGCTTGGAAGTTGGCTCAATGAGGCCATTAAGATGAAGGCTTACTTTGGGAGACTGGCAAGCTGGAAGCCTACTCCACGGGAGTCGAGCTAACCAACCAAGGAGCTTAGCGATGAGAGCAGTGTTCGAACGGAAGACTCAGCCGAGCATCGATGCGGCAGAGCTATATGACTGGTACGAGTAGCTGGACAGCGTGGCGGCGCGATACGATGCGGCGAGCGTGGCGGCGCTGCTGCATGCCTTGCGGATGCGCGGGGCTAGTTATGGTGCCGCACTCCCTATAGCCACGTCGACTCCCTATCTGAACACGATCGCCGTTCAACACCAGCCGCCCTACCCGGGCGACCTGCGGCTTGAAAAGCAGATTCGCAATTTGCTGCGTTGGAATGCGATGGCGATGGTGGTGCGCGCCAACCAGGCCTCGCCGGGAATCGGTGGTCACTTGGCCTCCTATGCTTCGGCGGCCACGTTGTTCGAAACGGGCCTGAACCATTTTTTCCGAGCGCCCACGCCAGATCATTTCGGCGACAGCATCTATTTTCAGGGGCATTCCTCGCCCGGCATCTACGCGCGCGCCTTTCTTGAGGGACGCTTGAACGAGGCAGATCTGGAACGATTTCGTCGCGAGACGCCGCGTGAGACTGGGCTTTCCTCCTACCCGCACCCATGGTTGATGCCCAACTTTTGGCAGTTCCCCACCGTCTCGATGGGACTCGGACCGTTGATGGCCATCTATCACGCGCGCTTTCTACGGTATCTGACCAATCGCGGGATCATCGATGCATCCGAGTCGCGGGTGTGGTGTTTTATGGGCGACGGTGAGAGCGATGAACCCGAGTCGCGCGGCGCGCTGTCGATCGCTAGTAAAGAGCATCTCGACAACTTGACGTTTGTGGTTATTTGCAATCTGCAGCGACTGGACGGACCGGTGCGAGGCAATGGCAAAATCATTCAGGAGTTGGAGGGCGTGTTTACCGGCGCGGGCTGGAATGTCATCAAAAACATTTGGGGTGGCGACTGGGACGAATTGTTTGCAGCAGACAAAGACGGACTGTTGGCAACTCGCATGAATGAATTGGTCGATGGCGAATTTCAAAAGCTCTCTTTCGAATCGGGCGCGTATATTCGCGAGCACTTTTTCGGTACCTCGCCCGAGTTGCAAGCTCTGGTAGCGCATCTTTCCGATGATCAGCTCCGTCGCTTGGGGCGCGGCGGCCACGATCCCGAGAAAGTGTATGCGGCTTATCTAGCAGCCACACAGTACAAACACGGTCCATCGGTAATTCTGTCGCAGACGATCAAGGGCTATGGACTGGGAGCGGCGGGCGAGGCTAGCAACGTGGCCCACCAGCAACATGAACTTAACGCCGACGAGCTGCGCGTGTTTGCGAAGCGGTTTGACATTCCGCTTAGCGATGCTGAGATAGACCGCATGGAGTACTGCCGACCGGACGATTCCAGCGAAGAGATGGCCTACCTCAAGCAGCGGCGCAGCGAGCTCGGAGGCTTCTTGCCCAAGCGAAATACGGTCACCAAGCCGCTGGCGATCCCCCAGCTAGATGACTTCAGTCGGCACCTACAGGGCTCGGGCAAGCGCTCGGCGGCGACCACTATGAACATCGCGCGCATCCTGTCGCAATTGCTGCAAAATACAGACATCGGCAAGTACATCGTACCCATCATCCCTGATGAGGCTCGCACGTTCGGGCTGAACTCGCTGTTTGCTACGCATGGAATCTATTCCAGCCAGGGCCAGCTCTACGATCCGGTCGATGCAGGGCAATTGATGTATTATCGGGAGGCCAAAGACGGGCAAGTGCTACAGGAAGGGATCACCGAGGCAGGCGCGATGGCTAGCTTTATTGCGGCTGGGACCAGCTATGCAAACCAGCGAACGCCGATGATTCCATTCTATCTGTACTATTCGATGTTCGGCTTCCAGCGTGTGGGAGACTTGATCTGGGCGGCCGCCGATTCGCGGGCCAAAGGTTTTTTGATCGGGGCCACTTCCGGACGCACGACGCTCCAGGGCGAAGGCTTGCAGCACTGCGATGGCCACAGTCCGCTGGTCGCCACCACGATTCCCAATTTGCGTTCATACGATCCAGCCTACGGCTATGAACACGCGGTGATTATCCAAGATGGGCTGCGACGTATGTATGTCGACAACGAGCAGATCTTCTACTACCTGACCGGCTATAACGAACTATACTCGATGCCCGGCCTGCCGGCTGGGTCCGAAGCCGGCATTCTGAACGGCATGTATCGATTGCACTGCGTGGACGCACAGTCGGATAACACGGCGACCCGCGCACAATTGTTTGGCAGCGGCTCACTGCTGCCGGAAGTGCTGCGGGCTCAGCAACTGCTTGCGGAACAGTTCGGCGTCAGCAGCGATGTGTGGAGCGTAACCAGCTACTGCCAACTGCGACGCGAAACCCAAGCGGTCGAACGCTGCAACGCCCTGCACCCAGGCACACCTCGACGCCGAAGCTACTTGGAGGAAACGCTCAGCGGTGTAAGCGGTCCGTTTATCGCTGTTACCGACTATATCAAACTAGTTCCCGATCAAATTCGCCAATGGATTCCAGGTACCTATGTTACGCTGGGGACCGATGGCTTTGGTCGCAGCGATACTCGTCAAACCCTGCGAAAGCACTTTGAAGTGGATGCAGAACACGTCGTCTACGCTACGCTCCGGGCGCTGGCACAAGAAAGCAAATTTGACTCGTCCAAGCTGGCGGCGGCGATGCACAGCCTGGGCATCGACCCGCAGAGCATGGACCCGGCGAGCATATGAATCCCACAGCCACCGAAGACCCCTCGGCGCCCGAGCGGTCTTATTACGCGCCGGCAATTCGTCCCGAGATGACGGTTCGACATGTGGTAGCTCTCTATCCGGCCTGCCGCGATATTTTTCGTCAGCTCGGTGAGCCGGATGATCGCTTGGGCCCCGGCGGAGTTCGCGGACCGTTCGGCCACTTTCAACCGCTCGATCAATTCGCGCTCCAGCACAGAGCCAATTTGGACGAACTCTTAGAGAGACTGTCTGTGGCTGCCGGCGTACCGGTCGACCGCGATCGAGTGGCTGCAGAGCGAATACACCGTGGATTCATCTTGGCTGCATTGGCAATTACGTTGTCGTTGGGGGCTATGTGGGGCGGATACCTGCTGGCGATAATTGGACTGAGCAAAAAATTCGACATGCTCTACAGCGCACACGTTATCGCGCATGGCGAAGCTCAGTTATGGGGCTTCATCGGGCTGTTCATTGTCGGGATTGCTCTTCGAACGGTGCTCAAGGACGCTGCTAGCAGGCGTGTGCGTCAGCGACTGTGCCAGGCAGGCCTATGGCTTACGTTGGTCGCGCTGGCCTGTGGAGTGGCGTGGTCACTTGCACCGCAGAGATTGGCCGGCCTGGGAGTCGCTTCTGCAAAATTGTTACTAGTCTTTTCGGCGGCACAGTGGTCCGTCCAGTGGTATATAGTCCGGCAGAAGTGGCAGGCGACTTGGGCCCGTGCGGTCTTCATGTCGGGCTTGTGGTTAGTGGTTTGGGCGGCTGTTACCCTGTATCTGCGACTGCAGGCCGGCAGTGCTGGTCCGTCGGTCTATAGTCACGATGCACGCATGGTGATTATCAAGTTGGCGGTGTTCGGCTTCGCCATGAATTCGATCTATGGCTTCGGTCAAATGCTGCTGCCCGGCCTGCTGCGTCTGGGCAAGCCACGGTTGGGCGCTATCGAGTTCTCGTTTTGGTTGCACAACATTGGTGTAGGACTGATGGTTGTCGCTAGCGGTCTGCCTTCGTATGTGAAGCAGGTTAGCGTGAGCCAAGGACTGGCCGGATTCATTGAAGCCGCCGGTTCGCTGGCGGTATGCGCAGGTGCAATAAGCTATGCGGTCGGGCAACGTGGCTTGATTGGCAAACGCCGAGCGTCACTGCGTCTGGAGCAGGGCCACTGGCTGTTGGATGCTTATCCACCACTTGCTTTTGCATGGTTGATCATCGCCCTGGTGCTGCTCAGCGTGGGGAATATCCAGGTTGCGCTTACCGGCCAACCGCTGTCGCACGCTTTCGCCGGAGCAGTGCGGCACGCGCTGACCGTAGGTTTCATGACCACATTGATTTTAGGAGTCGGCCAACGTCTGCTACCCGTGCTGGAGCACAGCGCGCTTAGAACTCCTGCCTTGGTCGCGCCGATACTGATCTGCATCGGCGCTGGCAATTTGTGGCGCGTCGCGTCGCAGTTGGCAACTCTCCGAACTCCGCTCGCGTTTTGGATCATGCCCGTCTCGGCCATATTCGAATGGACGGCTCTGCTGCTGTTCACTGTAAGTGTGCTCAGACAATTCGCCCGTCGCCGGACGCTGCTAAATGCAAATAGGGTAACGTCACACACGTCGCTGGCTGAACTGTTAGCCGCTGCGCCTATGATCGAAGATAAGCTCATCCAACGCGGCTTTGCTTATCTGCTGCGCGCCCGCAGCGTGCCTTCCGAACTGACCATTGGCAGTTTCGCTCTAAGCGAAAAGGTAGATCCCGCCGAATTGGTCGAGTGGATTAATGAACATCTTACGCAGAAAACGTAGTTGCTACTCTGTCTTCTTACGCAGCAGAATCGTCACTAGCAGCGAAGAATCGCTGACGGCCTCCAAGGCATGCGGCTCGGCCGCGTTGAGGTACAACAGGTCCCCGCCGCGAAGAGTTACGACGCCCGTCGGAGAAGTGAAATTGACTTGCCCTTCTAAGCAGTGGACGGTGATGTCGCTAGGAGCCTTGTGTTGCGCTATCTTCTTGCCCGCAGGCAGCACCAATCGCAGGCCTTCAATGTGTTCGGTTTTAAATAGCGTACTCGTTTTGGTTTCCGCTAGCTTGTCAGCAAGCGGTCGGACATCGATTACTTGGCCAGGTTGAGAGTGGGGGATCGCCATGGTTGTCTCTTAGGTTTCGAGGAGCTTTGACCGCGGCTTGCGCGGAGGGTAACGGTTAGGCTTGAAGCTAACATCAGCAGCGCAGCGGCGATGGGATGTAACCAACCCACCGCAGCTAGTGACATGCCGATTGTATTGTAAACCGCAGCGAATGTTAGGTTACTGCGGATGGTAGAGCGAACTCGCCGGCTCATGGCCAGGGCTTCGACCAACGCGGCAAAATCCCGCCGCGTCCAAATGATGTCTGCGGTTTCGCCGGCAAAGTCGGTTCCCCAGGCTGCGGCCAGTCCGATATCGGCTGTGGCTAGTGCCAGGGCATCATTGAATCCGTCGCCGACGAACAAGACATGATGCTTGCGTTTCAACTGCTCAACAAATTCACTCTTCTCTGACGAACTCATCGCGCCGCATCGGATGTCTGCCGGTATCGCACCCACGCGGGCTTGCACATCACCGGATAACACCGCCGTTTTAATTCCTTGCCGACGCAATTCGGCAAACATCTCGAGCAGGCCTTCCGGAATAGTTTCTGTCAGTTCTATATGGGCGACTAGCTGAGCATTGAACTTCACATCCAGGCGAACGACCCTCTGGCTCGCTTCGTCATCTGCACGGAGCGTGATTTCCGGAGGTGCGGCTGAGCTGACGATTTCCACGCGGATTACGCTGCCGTCGCAGCGCGACTGGACGGTTGCAGCAATGCCTCGACCGGGCAACGGGTTGACGTCGCGAACCTGAAAGGGCTGGCCATCATCGCCGAAGGCGCATCCGCGGCCCAGCGCAACAGCAAACGGATGGTCGCTCGTTTGCTCTACTGCGGCAACAACAGTCTGGATGGTCTGTAGAGTCCATGGGACATCCTTAACTGGGTGATAGTCAGGCGTGTAGGATTCGCTGGCAGTCAGCGTGCCCGTCTTGTCGAAGCAGATGCAATCAACTGCGGCCAGCGACAATACCGCGTCGCCATGTTTAGCGATCAAACCTAGCTTGGCAGATCTCGCTAGCGCACTCCAGACCGCAATTGGAGTGGCTAGGCCCAGGGCGCATGGACAGGCGACCAGTAGTACGGCTGAAGCGTTCAGGAAGGCGTGATCCCATTGTCCCAGCCAGCCCCAGGTGAATAGCGTCAGCGAGGCTACACTGATCACCAACGGCAAAAACCAAGCGGCTATCTGCTGGGCTGACGTTTCGATGGCTGTTGGTGTTTTACGAGCCGACGTTACAGCGCGATGGATTTGGTCGATAAGCCGATCGTCACCACGCCGCGTGGCTCGCACGGTCAGCTCAGCATCGATGCAAATCGTAGCTGCCGATACGTTCTGCCCCGGCCCACGACCGACCGCGAACGACTCGCCCGTCAGCGCCGCCTCGCGAACTAACGCAGTTCCCTCTTCGATGATTCCATCGACTGGAATCAATTGCCCTGGATAGACCACAACGCGTTGTCCAGGACGAATGTCGGCTACCACCACAGCGGCTATGGATCCGTCGGGGAGAATGATCTGGGCGGACAGCCGCGAGTCGTTGTCGCCGTCTAGCTGCGCCCTAATCGACTCTCGAACACGCGTCTTGAGGCGTTGCCCAAGTGCATACACAATCAGCAGCACACAGATGACTTCAAAGTAGACCGCGCCACTTCCGCGAATTACAGAAGCGATGGAATAACCCAGGGCACCCAGCATGGCCAACATGATCAGCGCTTCCATCGCCGCCTGCCGCCGTCGCGCAGCCCGCCATGCTCCGCTAGCTAGGTTTACGCCAAGCAGCATGCACACGCCTGATGTAATCCCAATCAATAATAGTTGTAGCCACCATCGAGTTTCGGGATCAAGTTCATCCAGACTGCCGGCAAACCCGTTGTCGCCAGTGATGTTGATTACTAGCGCAACAGTCATGGCAATGCCTGCCAGATAGATCGCCAGCAAGAGCCGCATCCAAACCCACGGGCTCTCTGCGCGGAGCATCCCGGCAGTTTCACTGGCGGAACTGCTGCCACAGCAGTTGGGCAGCGGGATGGCTGCTTCGCTGGTAGTTTGGGCCGTGGGAGTGTTCAAGATTGGCAAGGAATTGGGATGCATGCTGGCTGACATCTTCATCAAGTATTGGCCAGGATCGAACGTTTGGGGACGGGTCGGTGACAGCCCACTGATTTCGTTAATTTCAAAGTTTAGCGAAGCGCTGGCCCTGCGGAGAAATATGCGCAGCGCGAAATCTTAGCGTAATACGCAATATAGCCTACGCGGCAACCTTACCGCGCCGGTGAAGATTGGCTCTCCGGCGTCGCAGTTGCGGACTCAAGTTGCTGTTCAGGGATTGTTGCGGCGGATGCTGTTTGAGGCTCTGCCGGATCGGCCGATGCCGGTTCGGCCGATGCCGGTTCGGCCGATGCCGGTTCGATCTGCGGCGCGGCGTCGAGTTCCGCCGCGGTCCAAGGGAGCGAGCGCCCAGGATATTGCTCGCGGACACGGGCGACAAAGGCTGGCTCGACCGCCGAGGCTTGATTGCTCCAACTGCCGCGGATATAAGTCAGCACGGCGGCCAGCGAAGCATCGTCTAACTGAGACCACTTGGGCATCTGTCCATTGTAGGGATGGCCTAAGACTTCGATTGGGCCAGTCAAACCGTGCAACACGATGCGGGCCAAGTTGTCGGCTCGGCCGCTAACTAGCGGATTGCCATCGAGCGGTGGATAGCGTCCCGCGAGGCCTTGTCCGGTAGCTTGATGGCAGCTTACACAGTTATTGAAAATGCGCTTGCCCATCAGCATTGGATCCGGTCCAGACTTGCCGGTCGCTGAAGACTGTTCACCCGACAGTTCTCCGGAGACAGCGTAAGCGTTTGGGCCCTCGTAGCGGTCGACGGCGAAATCTGCACTGTACTTGCCCAAGTACCAACCTCCGAAAAGTAGCAGCGCAAAGGCAGCCACGATCATCTCCGTGGGCAACGGTTGGCCACCTTCGCGTGGCTCGGTCTTCTCGCGATACACCACCTCGTGAATCTCTTCGACGTCGGGTTCTACGCCACGCCGCTGCTCATGCATATCCAATTTGTTTTCAGGTGTCACCGCACTTCCTCCAATGATAACTCTTGACTGAGTGACAGGAGATAAGCCACCAACTGCAAGGCCTCTTGCGATGGAATTAGCCACACCGGTTTCGCTGCAGTGTCTTGGGCTGGCAGTTGAATGGATTCCAGTGTTGGAGGAGTCTGACTGACTTGTGTCTTAAACAGGAATCGATGCGGCGGCATGATCGATCCGGGAGAGGTGATGCTCGGATCATATAGGTGCAGCAGGTGCCATTCGGAACTCGGCTGGCGCGCTCCGATGTTGGATAGATCGGGCCCGGTGCGCATGCTGCCGGTCAACGGTGGTTTTTGTAAAATGTAGTCGCGCGGCACGCTGCGCCTCATGCCCCAGCCACGCTCCAAATCCGCGCCAAAACCCTCCGGGCGAACTTGTTGACTATGGCAGTAGATGCAGCCTAAACCACGATACAGAGTTTGCCCCGGTTCTTCACGCCAACTGTCCAGCGGTCTCGGGTAGGCGATGCTGCTGCCATCTGGGGCGGTGGCTTGCACTACGCCAAGCTCATCCATCTGCCAGTCGGGAATGAGTACCAGGCCAAACATGGATGCGGTCACGGTCACAAGCGCGATCACGATGATAGCTGGAAAGTGATTCATGTGGCTTGCCTGGCTGATTGACGAAGCTGAAATAGTTTGCGTGGAGATGTGAACAACGTGGGTTCGGTCGATGTAGCGCCGTGCCGGCGCAGCATGTACCACACCGAAATCGCGAACGCGCAGTGCCCAATTGTCATGAGTACTCCCGCCACGCTGCGCGACCACAGATAGGGAATCGTGCGCTGCACAATATCAATAAAGGGTATATCAGGATTATTCATGGCAAGGCCCTGTTCGACACCGTGCCAAGTCAGGCCGATCCAGTACAGAGACATGCCAATAGCCGTGCCCCAAAAGTGAACTTTGATCAGCGGCGCGCTGGGCCACTCGCATTCCACCAAACGCGGCATGACGTAATACATCGATCCGAAAGCGACCATGGTGAAGAACGCGTACACGCCCAGGTGAGCGTGCGCGATGGTGTAGTGGGTGAAGTGCGTTACCTCGTTCAACGCGCGAATGCTCTGTAGAGAACCTTGCACGCTGACCGCCGTGTAGCTCATTGCACCGAACACGATGAAGCGCAATGTGGGGCTGGTCTTGAGCACATGGAAATAACCTACCATCGTCATATGATGATTGATGGCAACCGTGGCTACCGGGATGAACATCATCAAACTCCCAACGATCCCCACGGTTACGACCCACGCTGGCAGCGGCCCTCCAATCAAATGGTGCGTGCCTGCCCAGTTGTAAAAGATGGCCAACGTCCAAAACCCAAGCAGCGAGAAATGGTAGCTGTGAATGGGACGCCCGATAACTTTCGGAATGAAGTAATAGACCGATGCCAAGCCGATAGGCGTCAGCCACAACCCCAAGACATTGTGTGCAAACCACCAATTGGTCGCCATCTTGGCAATCCCAGTCGAAGCCGGGGTTTGAATTAAGATCGTGGCGGCCAAGTACAGAAAGGGAAACCACATTGTGCAACCGAACAAGTACCACAACGAGATGTACAGGTGTCCCTTGCGACGGTTGGCCAGCATTTTCCAAGCTGCCACATGGATTACGAAAAACGCGAAGGCGATTGGACCAGCGGCCCAGGCGGGGAACTCCATCCACTCTACGCTGGTGCTGTATCCAGCCAGGATAGCGATAGTGCCTACCGCGACCAAAATATTCCAGTAGATGGCGGTCATGTAGAGTCCTTCGCGCCACACCAACCGCGTCTTACACAGCCTTGCAAACAGCCACAGCATCGTGCCGATACCACTCATTGAAGCCCAGCCATAGATCATCGTATTGAGGTGTGCCGGGCGCACGCGACCAAAAGTCAGCCAAGCCGTATCCGCCAGGAACCACGGCGTGTGCAGCTTGATCGAAGCTGTGAGCGCAAGTAGCGATCCGAACAACAGCCAAAACACTGCACTGCCGTACCACAGCAGCACTACTTGCCGACACGATTGGTCAATCAGCCAACGTTCACCGGGAAGAGTCTGGGCTTCGCTCAAGTCTCCGCCTGACGGGGGCGATTCGAAGGCTGCTGAGCGCGTTGATCCAGGTGGTAGAGATTCATTCATTAGTCAGGCGTCCTATGCCTGCTCGGCGCCCGCTCGGCGAAGCAGGGAAGCTGTCGGTGACCATCCCGATCGGTTCGTCGACATCGAATATCGACTCAGCTCCGTCATCCAAAGACTGGAACTGGCCAGCCTGGATGGCCCACACTAGAGCCGCTACGGAGGTAAGCCCGAGGATCACCATAAAGATCCAAATTGCCAGAATGACGGTCATGATGTTTCGCTGTCGTGTGAGTTGGCATCGGCTAGAGTTTCCAAGGCGATGATAGAGTGCGCACTAGCGGCGCCGGCTCGCATTTCGGCTGCCACCCAAATCGCTTCCATCGTTCGTACCACTTCGCCGGGAGGAGGGTTTGAAGAACCAAAGGTAAATTGTATACCTGCGCGTATATAATAAGTAGGCTCAGTTCGCGTCTAACCTATTTTTAGCAAGATATGTATGGCGACCGACTGCAGCACTTCGTAAAACCGATCCCAATCGTCTTTGACGCCTTACGGTTCAGAAGGTGGAGACAACGAACGCTGGAGCAATCCAGGCTGGGATGAGGACATAGTTCGTTATGGAGCGATCATCGTCCCCGCTGAATCAAATTTACAGGAAGGACTGCCACCCATTCCAGATTCCAAGAGCGCTCGCAAAGATGGCTCGCTTTGGATAAAGACCGACACCAAACATGGAAACCGCTTCAGCGAATGGCATCCGTTTTTCGGATTGTCACACTCGGGAGGCATGGGGGCATGTTTCGCGGATGGCTCTGTGCAGTTTATGTCGTTCTCAATCGATGCTGAAGTCTTCCGCCGTCTAAGCATTGTTGACGACGGCCAAACCGTGACGATCGAGTAGCGATCAAATGCTCAGTAGGATTCTTTAATGGACCACGCGGTCGATGTTATCAATCGACCGCGTCGTCACCCCAATTCAAACAAAGATTTTAATTGCAAGTACAAGGCACGTAGGTATGTTCAACCGCTTATTGATGATTATTGGGCTGATAGCGACGACCGTGGGATGCGGACCGACCGCAACTGAGACCATCCGAACGGGCCCTGAACTTGAG
>JBEBXX010000003.1:0-15710 GCA_040391435.1 Aureliella helgolandensis
AAACGATTTCCCCAATCGTCTTGGGTGTGGCCGAATCTCGCTCCACCGGAGATGGCTTCAAACTGTTCATCTCTCGGATCAAAGCGGAAATCGCTGCGGCGGATGACCGTAGTAGGCGGCGTTTGCTCGTCGTCCTGATCCACGGCGTCGACAGTCGGCGACCGGATCTCGCCACCATTGCTCGACCCGGCGGCGTCGATGCGGTGATCGAGTCCCCCCTGCGGATTATTCAGCACTGCCTGCACATTGTACTTATGGAAGCCGGTAAAAACTTTTCGGCGAATGTCGGCGCGGCCATCGCCGTCGGTGTCCTTTAAATAAAAGACATCCGGAGTGGCCATCACATAAACGCCTCCCTGCCATATCGCTACACCGGTCGGCCAGGAGAGATTTTCCGCAAACACAGTAGACTTGTCGAAAGTTCCATCGCCGTCGGTGTCCTGCAAAAAGCGAACTCGACCAATGGGCTCAGAGGTTTGCGTCTGCCAAGCCCGATCGTAGGACTTGTCCGAGTAGGGGTAGTCGTTCATTTCAACGACGTAGGCCGATCCGTTCTCGTCGTATTGCATCGCGATCGGATCGGTCACCATCGGTTCCGCGGCAACCAGCTCAGCCCGGAAGCCGTCTTGCAAGCGAATGCTTTGCGTGGCCTCGGCCGGCTCCTTAGGGGCGATTCGCGGCAGCTCATCAGCGGCTAGCAAACCACCAGAGACTGAGTGCACGAGGAGTACGAGCAGCCAGCTTCGATACTGATGCCGACGTGGTATCGCAAACTGATATAGAGCATTCATTTAGACACCACCGCTTGGCTAAGCACCCACGCATAAGTTTAGTGTTTTATCAATTAACCGTGGCTAATGCCAAAACGGCTAATTATATGCCGAAACTTATGCGTGGGTGCTTAGCTGGTTAAGTTACTTAGTCGAATTAATTGATGCAGCGAAAGAAATCAACTGGCACGATTGAATGCCGCTCGATACCGAAATACCTTGGGACATGCAGTTGTAAAGAACTACCACAGCGGTAAGCGATTCGGCTTGGACCACCGGACTCGCGCCAATAGCACGTCCCCACGGTATCCATCGCGCGGCATCCACTCACCGACCGTGATCCAAGATTCCTCGGGACTGGCGTGCGTGACATGAAAGTTACCCATCAAGGCTACTTGATCGGGCTCATTAATTCCATCTCCCACCAGTGGTAGCACCACTTGCTCGCTAGATTTAATCAGACAGCGCCGCTCAGTATCAACCTGTGCTATCCACAGTGGCGCTCGCCAGCGCGCCACGTTTTGATTGGACTCATCCTTGCGCGTGTATACCAGGAACAGTCCGTCGCTGTGCGTCATCCAGTGTTGTTGGGTTGTTGACATATCGACAGCTGTCCCATCGTCCCAAGCCCAAGCTCGCTTATCTTCATAACTGAGCCCGTCGCGACTGACACTGACATAGCCGCGACCATCCTCCGCTCGCAGAGTAAGCCAAAAGTTGCCATCGAACTCGGCCACGCTCGGTTCCAGCAAACCGCGTCCATGCTCGTTATGCAGGGCGGGCCCCACCTCCTTCACCGTTAACTGGTCGCCATCGAAAGCGGCGCGAACGCCTGATACCATGCGGTTATCCTCACCGGGGCCAAACGTGAAGGACATCATCACGTCTCCATTTGGAAGGACAACGCGTTGGCCACAACCGTTCGAATAGATCTCGCTACCTCGTGGATCGTCCCACTTTAATATTTTTCTTTCAGACCACGTTCCATCCTGGTCGCGAGTTACATAGACGGGATACCGAGCGAGCTGTTCCTTTCTGGCAAAGTAATCCCCCTTGTAGAACACGACGTGACCGAGCGCAAGCACGGACTTGCTGACTGGATCGTACTGCGGCACGACATCACACACTGCGGCTTGGAGGTCGTCGCGACCAGGGACAGGCTCGCGACCGAGCGCCGCAATCGGTTCGGGATCGCTCCACGTCTGGCCAAGGTCTGTTGACGTCGACCAATGGACTTGGCCAAAATAATCCGAGCCACCGATTGGCTGCAGGGTCATCAGCGCTACGGGCTCTCCATTTGCGCCCGGCATCATACAAGCTCGTGGATGAAACCAAGTTTGGCTTTGATCATCGCGATTGCGCCACAGCGTTTGCTTCGAGATCGAAGCGATCAGCGGCTCTTTTTTTTTAAGGCAGAAGCGACGGGCGGTTGGCTCGCCTGGGCATTTTGAGCCGGCAAAGCTTCGACCTGTCGATGAACTTCGCCGACGATGTCGTTTTCGATCTCTGGTGACCACAGGCTGGGCAGCCCATAATAAACCATCGCTCCACCCCCTTCGTAACCACCTTCGGCCAGCACTCGCCGCGAGGGAATATAAGCCATGACGTCATTAGCGTAACCCGCTACCCACGTCGCCGTTCCAGCCAACTCGCTCTTGAGACGAATTGCGTAGTCGACGACCACCTCGCCGCCGAGAGTAACAAACTGCAGATCGTCGCCCAGCGACCAGGCGCTGACTGGATACGGATACGTTTGACTGAGCGGCGTTCCGCCATCGATTTGCTCTAGCAACATCTTGGCACGTGCCACTTCGTATCGATTATCGGATTTTGTATTCAACTCGATCTGCTCGCGCGTCGGTAGGGTGGCCAGTGGCAGATCGATCTCAGCGTAAGTCGTCCGCAGCTCTCCGGCGATCGGCCGCATTTGCGACGTCAGCAGAACTTCATCCACGGCTGTTGCCAATCGCTGACCATAGTGCTGTGCCAATTCGACTGGCCCGCGCGGCAGCGGATTTTGGTCAGCTCCGCAACCTGCAAAGAACAGTGCAACGCAGCCCGGGTGCGTCTGCTCTAAATTTATCTGCGCGTACCCTGGATAATCACCCGACCATTCATAGCCGCTGAGCGTTGTCGCATGACAGGCGTAGCCGAACAACACTGCGGTCAGATTTTTGTCAGCGTCTCGGACAGCCAGCACGGGAACGTCGTGGTCGCTAGGGCCCTTGAGCGTGCCTTTGGTTCGCCACTCAGGCACGCTTGCGGCGGGGTTTTCACGGCGATTGACGCCCAGCGCCGAACTGCCGCTGCCCCACGTTAATTCGCTGGGAGCTAAATTGTCGATCGCTTCCCCAACCACGGCCAGCACCTGCTTTTGAAACTTGGCAACCCAGGCATCGACGGTCTTTCGCTGAGGTTCCTCGAGCAACAAGTAGTGCAGCGGCGCTAGGTTGCGCCCCACCACAGGACCGCTGTGAGTATGCGACGTGCAGATTGCTATTTGCTCGCGCTGCAGACCGTACTGCTCTTTCAACGCTTCGCACAGCGATTGCGAGAGCGTGCGATCGATGCCTACTAAGTCGAGAGTCAGGACCAGACCGCGATTGCCCTGCTGGTCCTGCAGCACAAGTGCTTTCGCCCATAATTCAGTGAGCTTGTCTTCAGCCGGGCGAGTGCGCGAGGCGTAGCCGGCCATCCACATCGGCTCTTCAGGTGTGATCACCACCTTAGCAGCCCCCGCCTGCCAAGTGGCATCGCCAGTGGATTCGGCAGCACTTTCGGCAGCACTTTCGGCAGCGGTCTCAGCAGCGGTCTCGGCAGCGGCGATCGCGGGGCAATCAACGGCCCACAGGACTACAGTTGACAATACAAGTGCTGCCGGAAAAAGCTTCGACAACGCCATCGCAGCGAAACAAGATAATCTTCGGTTCATTCATTTGATCCAAATTACGGAGGGCCATTGAAAATGGAAGGGCATTGATAACGGAGGGGGATTTTTGATGCAGGGATGACTGCCGTACGTCAGCGGCTGGGCATTAATCTAGTCTAGCTGGCCAATGCGAGCAACATTTGGGTTATCATGGCTCGCTGTTAGAAATATCCTTCCCAGCCGCCACAGCAATCCTTCCAACCTCTTCTGGAGAGCCCACCCATGCGCAGCGAAACAGACACCACAGCATCGCCCGCAAGCCACGAAGTTTCCACTCGGCGAGAATTTCTCAGCAACACAACTGCGATCGCCGCGGCCACTGCTGCGGTCGTATCACTGCCGACGATGACGCTTGCTCAGACGGCGGTTCCGGCGGTCCACCCAGGCGAAGATAACACGATTCGATTGGCACTTATCGGCTGTGGCGGCCGGGGCAGCGGGGCGGTGGCCAATGCGATGAACTCGTCGCATGGGCCAGTCAAACTGGTGGCCATGGCTGACGTAGCAGAAAATCGGCTCAACAGCTCGTACCATGCGCTCAATGAACTGTACGCCGATCGCATGGACGTCCCACAGGATCGCCGCTTCATTGGCTTCGACGCGTATAAACAAGCCATCGACTGCCTGGGTCCCGACGACGTGGCCATGTTGACCAACTTCGCCTACTTCCGCCCATCCCAGTTGGAGTACGCAGTTCAAAAAGGGGTCAACGTGTTTATGGAAAAATCGTTCGCCCCGGACGGGCCTGGTCTGAGGCGGCTGATGAAAGCGGGCGAGGCGGCCGAGCAAAAGAACCTGAAGATCGCCGCTGGTCTGCAGTGCCGCCACAGTCCTAACAGACAAGCCATGATCGAGCGCATTCGCAACGATGAAATGGGCGATCTGCAATTGATCCGCGCCTACCACATGCACCACGTCGGCGGCATGGGAGCCAAGCCCGAAGGTGAGAATGACTTGATGTGGCAGATCAAAAACTTCACGCGATTCTTTTGGGTCTCCGGCGGCCTGTTCGCTGAGATGAACATTCACCAGATCGATGAAATATGTTGGCTAAAAGATGCTTGGCCCGTCTCCGCTCTAGGTATTGGCGGACGGGCTGCCAACAGCACCAATCGGGGACAAGGCTTCGATTCGATGTCGGTCGAATGGACGTTTGCCGATGGCACCAAGGCCACCGATGATGTCCGTTGGCTGGGGGGCGATTGCTTCAACGACTTCGCGACCTACGTTCATGGAACTAAATGTGCCGGCCAGTTTTCCGGAAACATTCATGCCGGTACCTGCCGGATCTATAAAGACCAGCGAATGCACAAGGACAATATCGCTTGGGAAGCCCCCAAAGAGGAGCTCACGCCCTGGGACGCTGAATGGAATGTGCTGCTGGAAAGCATCCGCAAGGACAAACCACAGAATGAGACGCATCGCGCAGCCATGTCCAACTTTGCCGACCTGATGGGCCGCGCCGCACTGCACAGCGGTCGCCTTATTACTTGGGACGAGATGTACAATTCGAAATTCAAGTTTGTCGAAGACATCGACGCTTTGGACTACGATTCGGAACCGCCAGTGAAGGCGGATGCCAATGGTTATTATCCTGTTCCCGTTCCGGGCGAATGGACAGAAACATAAGCAGCTTTCGGGCCCAGCAGCATTTTGGTCCAAAGCCCCAGCAGCATTGCGCACCAAGCGCCCACTAGATCATCTAGCCCAGCCTGCCAGGCTGGGACCGCCTTCGCTCGGCGCGCTGCACACAATCAAGCTGCAGACAATCAACCAGCCACACTCACAATTAACATCGCTACGCCAGTATGATCAGTTTCCTCCGCCCTCCGCCGCACCGAACTGCCGAGCTCCCGGAAGGTTCAGCAGCCGAGAAAGCTCGCTATCAGCGACTGCGGTACCAAGTCTTCTTTGGAATCTTTGTGGGCTATGCTGGCTACTATCTAGTTCGCAAGAACTTCACGTTGGCGATGCCCCATTTGATCGAAGAAGGATTTTCCAAGGCGCAGCTCGGCTTGGCCCTATCGGGCGTCTCCATCGCCTATGGCTTGTCCAAATTCTTTATGGGCAGCGTTTCAGATCGCAGCAACGCGCGCACGTTTATGACGTTGGGCCTCGTGTGCAGTGCGCTGATCATGATCTTCATGGGGACCGTGCCCCTGGCAACCTCCTCGATCGGCATCATGTTCGTGCTCTTGCTGGCCAATGGTTGGTTTCAAGGCATGGGCTGGCCTCCCTGTGGCCGAGTCGTGGTCCACTGGTTCTCCCATCGCGAACGCGGCATCTGGATGTCAATTTGGAATGTGGCCCACAATGTCGGCGGAGGAATGGTGGGACCGGTCGCGATTCTAGCCATGGCAATGTTTGCTGACTGGCACGCGATCCTGTACCTTCACGGCTACATCGCTCTGTTCTTTGCCGGATTGATCCTGCTGACCGTGCGCGATACGCCACAGTCCCAAGGCTTGCCACCGATCGAAGAGTTCAAACAGGACTATCCAACCTCGTTCACTTACAACGAATCACACGAACAAGAGTTTTCGGCACGGCAAATTTTTTTCGACCATGTGCTTAACAATAAATTATTGTGGGCCATCGCGGTTACCAACGCGTTTGTGTATCTGGTGCGCTACGGTGTGCTCGATTGGGCGCCGACCTACCTGAGCGAGGAGAAGGGGTTTTCGTTCGATGGCTCTAGTTGGGCCTACGCGATGTATGAGTGGGCGGGAATACCCGGCACCATTGCCTGCGGTTTTCTGTCCGACAAAGTTTTCCAGGGACGTCGCGCACCGGCAGTGATTATCTATATGGTGCTGACCACCATCTGCGTTGTCGTGTATTGGCTCAACCCACCCGGAAACGCAACCCTGGACATAGCCATGCTCATCGCCATCGGCTTTCTGATCTACGGACCGGTGATGCTAATTGGCGTATTTGCACTGGACCTAGTTCCCAAAAAAGCCGCTGGGACCGCTGCCGGTTTCACGGGATTGTTCGGATACGTCGGTGGCTCCGTAGCGGCCAATGTGCTCATCGGCTATGCCGTCGACCGTGGTGGCTGGAATGCCGGCTTTGCGCTGATCACGGGCGCCTGCGTAATGTCGATCATCTTAACTGCCATGACCATTCGAACTGAGGCGGCTAACCAGTTGCAGCACTAGAATAATAAAGGCGGGAAGTGTGTGAGAGTAAGTGTGTGAGTAAGTGTGTGAGTAAGTGTGTGAGTAAGTGTGTGTGTGGAAGTGTTCTGATCGGCGGAGCGATCAGCGACAAAGTGGGAGAATCCAATGCTTATCGACGAATGGGCTAAGTTACTCGGACTGTGGCGACGGGCGATCGGCGGCCAAGTGCCGCTGGCGGTTGGCGCACGCGTGGCGTCTGCCCTGATCGTGCTCGTCGCCTCGACGTTGCTAGCCAACGGACAAGACGTGGCGACGACCGCGCAATCTGCGGAATGGAAGGTCGGCGTGGCTTCGGCTAAGATCACGCCCGAGGAACGATTGCACATGGCAGGCTATGCCTCGCGCACCGAACCGGCGGAGGGAACGGAACAAGATCTGTATGGCAAAGCCATTGCCATCGAGGATCAACTGGGCAATCGAGTCGTGTTTGTCACTTTGGATCTGATTGGAGTCCTGCGAGAACTGCGCACCGAAGTTGCCGCTCGCGTGGAAAAAAAATATCAACTGCCGCCCCACTCACTGCTGATGAACGCATCGCACACGCATTGCGGACCGGCCTATGGTGCAGAGGATGCAAAGGCATATTTCGACTGGCTGGCAACAACTCTGGTCGAACTCGTTGGGCAATCTTTAGAACGACTCCAACCTGCACAACTCTCGTACAGTTTTGCACGCTGCAGTGTGGCCATGAATCGCCGCACACCGTCGGACGACGGCTTTCTTAATCATCCCAATCCACATGGACCGGTAGACCACTCGGTTCCGGTGCTGAGCATCCGCAATCCGGACGACGGCGCGCTGCGCGCCGTTGTATTTGGTTATGCTTGCCACAACACCACGATGGGCTTTCGAAAGTGGCTGGGCGACTATGCCGGGTACGCACAGGAGTACTTTGAGAAAGATCACCCGGGAGTCACGGCGCTGTTCATGATGGGCTGTGGGGGCGATCAGAATCCGTATCCGCGTAGCGATTTGAAATACGCTCAGTTGCACGGGCGCTCGTTGGCCACAGCAGTCGAGGCGGCCCTAGAGATTAATCAAGGCACACCTCGTCACCAGCGGCCTGTACACGGCCCACTGAGCAGTGTGCTGGAAACAGTCGACTTAGAGTTCGCCACGCCCGACCGCCCAGACTTTGCTTATCCAGTGCAAGTCATCCGCTTTGGCAACGACCTGATGTTGGTCGCGCTTGGAAGCGAAGCCGTTGTAGATTACTCGCTGAGGCTGAAGCGCGAACTGACACAGCCGGAAGGCCCAGCGGTCTGGATCGCAGGCTATTCAAATGTTCAAGACGGCTACATTCCCACCCAGCGCGTGTTATTAGAAGGGGGCTACGAGGCGAACAGTCGGCCGTGGAGGCCCACGCTCGAAGAGCGAATCGTTGGCAAGGTACATGAATTGGTTGGCCGGCCGAGGGACGCTTCTGAAGCGGAAGCTAAATGACGTTAGGTCGCCGATCGCTTATTTTTTTTAACTCAAGCACCCTCGCATAAGCTTCCTGTTTTATCAATCAACCGTGGCTAACGCCAAAACGGCTAATTATATGCCGAAACTTATGCGTGGGTGCTTACCACCCGCGCGAAAACTTTTTTTTCGAATAGCACTTCGCGGTAACTAATCTGCTGCATGCGAGATGTAGGTCGCTTATATTGATGGAGATCGTTACTGCTGGCCAACTCCTGAAAACTGCAGCAGCGAATCGCTGGCATTGCCCTCGCATGATGGAGATCGCTCGTGTTACGAAGCTTTCACTTGGCGTTGTTGTTATGGTCGTTCCTCGGCGTTGCCAGCTCATTCGTGTGTGCCGACGAGTGGCCAAGTTACCGCCACGATCAACGTCGTAGCGGTGTCTCGAGCGAGCAGTTGGCTACCGGTCAATTGACGCAGGCCTGGCAGTGGCAATCTCCGCTGCCACCGGTGTCTGCTTGGCCAGACGCGGCGCGCTGGGATGCCTACGCACAGCTTGAAGGCATGCGGTCGATGCGGGACTACGATTCGGCTTTCCAGCCGGTAATCTCCCAAGGCAAGCTTCTGCTCGGCAGCAATGCTGACGACAGCTTGCATTGTTTCGATCTAGTCTCTGGCGCAGCACAGTGGACTTTTACTTCCGGCGGGCCGATACGCGTCGCTCCGGTCCTGGCCGACGGCAAGGCCTATTTTGGATCCGACGATGGCTGCGTCTACGCTGTGAAAATCGAGGATGGGTCGCTGCTGTGGAAGCGACAATTGGTTGAGGAAGAGTGCTTTATCAACGACGGACGCCTGTGTTCGTTCGCGCCTGTTCGGACCGGAGTTTTGCTGGACCAATCCACATCGACGCTCGTTGCCGGCGCGGGGATCTTCCCCTGGAGACCCTCTGCGCTGTGTGCTCTTCACATCGCCGATGGAGAAATAGCGTGGCAACAAGACTTGGGCTTGGGCTACACGATCGAAGGGCCCCTGCTGCTCAGCGACCAACATATCGTTTCTCCGCAAGGCCGTGCGCCGCCGCAGTTGTTCGCGCGAGCTGACGGCAAGGCAGCGGGGGTACTGGCTGGCGGAGGAGGTTCGTTCGCACTGCTGACAGAACAAAACGAAGTGCTGCATGGACCCGGTAACAAAAGAGGTTGGCTCTCGGGCTCGCGTTTGGATTCCCAAGAACAGTTCGCGACTTTCGAAAGCGGCATATCGATGGTAGTCCACCATCAGATGGCCTATCTTCTAGATTCCAAAGGGGTCACCGCCATTGACCGATCCGCTCAACGGCCAGTTTGGAAGATCGCCTTGCGTGCGGGTGAGGAACTGATACTGGCTGGCTCGACGCTATTTGTAGGCGGCGATGGCTACGTCGCTGCTGTTTCTGCCGAGAGTGGTGAACTGCAGTGGGCGAGTCCCATTGTGGGTCGCGGTCGCGGGTTGGCTGTCGCTCAGGAGCACTTAGTTGTCAGCACAGATCGCGGACAAGTAACCGCGTTTGCCAGTGGGTCTACTGGTGTCTCTGCCGACTCCGCGGCCGTATCCTCTGCCGACTCCTCTGCCGACTCCGCTGCCGACTCCTCTCACGCGGCGCTCGCCAGCCACTCTTTCGCAAATGCCGAGAGCTGGATCGAGCTGACTTCATACCAGCCGCTGCCGATCGCCTTCGAGGAGCCGGCCACCGTCGCCGCACCGCCGACCAGCGCGTGGCCCAAAGATCTGCAGCTCATCGAACACTGGACCTTCCAAGACAATAGCCTAGCGGCTGGCGATGCAGCGGATGCATCGGCACAGCCCAATACCATCGCTTCGCACCTACCGACTGGGCACTCCATCGAACTTCCAGCCAACAGCCGCTTTATCAAACTTGGCGACCAACACGCCCTGGTGCTCGAGGAAACCATCGACGCGCAGGCCGCCAAAGATTTTCGCGAAGTTGACTACCCGAAGAAATCGCTAACTGCCATTGCCACGGTGCGCATCGACAAAGAGCAACCGTGGGGTGGGTTGATGTCCATGTCGCAGGATAACGGAAGCTACGAACGCGGCTGGATGCTCGGCTTTCAAAACCGACGATTTGGCTTTGGGGTTAAAGCGGAGCAGGGGGAGCCGGGACTGAGCTGGGCTCTGAGCGATAAGCTCTTCCAAACCGGCCAGTGGTATCAAGTAGTCGGGACCTACGATGGTACGCAGACGAGCCTCTACGTTAACGGTGAGCTGGTAGCGCAGCACGACAAACAGAGCGGTTCCATCGACTACCCTGATGAAGCGGCCTTCCAACTCGCTTCCTATCGCGACAAAGACGAACATTACTACGGACACGGTAAACTGCACGGACTAGCACTCGCCAAGCGCGCCATAGGTGCGGCCGAAGTCCAGCAGCTCTACCAGCTTACTTGCCAAGACTTGGGTGATGACTTTCGACTAGAGGGTCCACCGCAGGAGCAGCCCAAGCACGCGGCACCAGTGCAAGGTGAGGATCAATTTGCATTGGATGCCTTGCACATGGAGTTCGTGCAGCCCAGGACCGCGCAAATCCAGTGGACGACCGAGCAGCCCACGACATGTCGACTGGTCATCCTGTCGGGCTCCGCGCAAGCAGAAATCGCACTCCAGAGCGCGACCGAAACCACAACCGAGAACACATCCGAAAACACAACCGAGAGTGCGACGGCCAGCGATGGCGATCAGCAGCCTCGGCAGCGTCACCGCTGGCTAATCCACGATGTGGATCAACGGGAAGTAGTGCGATTTTGCATCAAACAACAAGCTGGTTCAGAATGGCTCAAAAGTGCCGAGTATCAATGTGATGGGCATTTTGACTACACGCGCCCGCAGCTCCCACAGCCGCAGCTCGACGCGCATTATTCCCGTGCGGCGGCAATGGTCAAGACGATCCCCTGGACAAACCTTCGCGGTATCGCTGTGGTAGTGCAGGACGATGCGGAACCGTACACGGCTGAAGCTTTATGCCACGAGTCGGGACTAGATGTCGTGGTGCTGCTCAAGGACGAAGAGCAGGTTCATCAACTGCGCAATACACTCCTGCAGCGGAAGATGTATGGGAGGCCGATCAGCGTCCATTCACTGACGGACCTACCCAGGATCCCCAACAACTGCTTGAACGTGATCTGGTTGGTCGCCGACAGCAAACAATCGTTGAGCCGGTTAAGCGACGCTGCGGCAACCGATGCCTTTACCGCTCTGCAGCGCTGCCTCACGCCGGGCGGCCTTTTCATCAACGCCGGCAGCCAGGTCGGCAGTAAAGCAAGTATGAAAGGCTACAGCGATGTCTCCCCGGCGGCCGCCGCTGACCTGCAGCTCGCGGTCCATCGCAAACCGCGGCTTGTTGGCTCAGCCGGTTGGACGCACATGTATGGCACGGGGGACAACACAGCCTTTGCCGGTGAGACTCTGGCCGGAGCCTCGTATGCGGAGCAGTTGGAAGTTACTTGGGCCGGCCGTCCCGGGCCACGCTACCAATCCGACCGCGGCAATCGCAAGCCCTCGCCGCTGGCTGCCAACGGAAGACTGTATCTGCAGGGTCACTATCGTCTGCTTGGCTTGGATGCTCACAACGGCACAATTCTGTGGGCCAAGGAAATGCCCAAGATGGTCCGCTTCAATATTCCGCGCGATTGCTCCAATTGGTGCTGCGATTCCCAGGCGATCTATGTAGCCGTCGAAGACAAATGCCTCAGGCTGGATGGAGCGACCGGAGAGCAATTGGCAGAGTTCACCGCGCCATCGACTGAGCGTGGAAAAATGAACTGGGGATTCGTCTCGCGTCAGGACGATCTGCTGATCGGTAGCAGCGTGGCTCCGTCGTCCTCCTTCACCGAGTACTGGGGCAACGAGTTTTGGTACGATGCTAAGGATGGCGAAAACGCTAAGAAAGTCGCCTCCGACGTGTTGTTCGCCGTCGACAGCCAGACAGGCGTCGAGCGCTGGCGGTACGACTCAGCTCTGGTCATCAACCCGACCATCGCTATTTCCGACGGAAGAATCGTCTTTGCGGAGTGCCGCTCCAAGCAACTACGCGATGCACCATCGCGACGCTTAGATGGTGACGAACTGTGGAACAACCTTTTTATCGTCGCGATCGATAAACACACGGGCCAGAGGCTATGGGAATCGCCCGCTAAACCACTTCCGGGCGTCTCTGCCATGTACGGCGTAAGCACCACGGATCAATACCTGCTCGAGACCAGCTCCGGAGGAGAGTTTGCCATCTACTCGCTTGCCCTGGACTCCGGCAAGATGCAGTGGCGAGGGAAGTATGGCTGGGAAGCGGATCACCACGGAAAGCATCTGTCGCGACCGGCTATCGTCGGCGACAAAATTTATCTTCGCCCACTCACGCTGGATCGAATAAGCGGAAAGGTGCTGTCCAAGACCTTCCCCGTCGGCCATCAGTGCGGCACGTATACCTGTACCAGCAATGCAATTTTCCTGCGCGCAGGGAACCTTGCGATGTGGGACGGCAATTCAGTTGGGGCCACGCGATGGGAACGTCTACGGCCGGATTGCTGGATCAGCACCATACCGGCTGAGGGAATGTTGCTCTCGCCCGAAGGGGGCGGTGGGTGCTCCTGCGGTGGTTGGATTGAAACATCCGTCGGCTTTGGAACGAGAATGTAACCGTGAAAAGCTTCATTTCGCTACTAACGATTCTGTGGGTGACTACGCTAGCTACGGCCTGTGATTATACAGTCCGCGATATTGGATTCGTGGAATACAGGGAACCCAGGCTGCGGTTGGTTGTGCTGTTTCATGACGATTTGGATGAAGCGCAGCTACGCCGGGCGCAGGGCGAGTTGAATCGACAAGCCGCTGAGCCTAACTGCCGTGCATGGAATCTGAACTTCCAATCTGGCACGCTCGCCAATCTGAATGACCCGACGGACGCGCAGCGCACTTGGCTGCGCGACAGCGACCGCGATTGGTCCTGCTGGCTAGGACGCAGCGACGGAGAGTACAGACTTCTTGAAGAAGCTTCCATCGACCACCGCCCAAACTGGGAGCAGCTTCTTGGGGAGCATCTTCAGTTGCCTTTGCTGCAAACGTTTCGAGAGCAAGCACTGGATTCGTTTGCACAGTTGGTGCTGTTTGAGTCTACATCTACGGAAGACAATGAAAAAGCTGAGCAGGTAATCGCACAAACGCTGGATGCCCTGGGTAAGGCCGCCAGTTTACTCCCGCGCCCGATCACCCAACCCGTGAGAGTCATCCGCGTGGCGGCCAGCGACCGCGAAAAATACGCCGCGCTGCTGTGGTTGATGCATAGCCGGGAACTTGCTGCAGACGCCCCGAGTTTAGTCACGCTCTACGGTCGCGGTCGCTTGGCAGGCCCCACGCTGCAGGGCGCTGACAGCCAAGTTGACGCACTGCTAGGTCAGCTCGTATTGGTTGGTCAAGCCTGTGAGTGTGGCACGCAGCGCAATTGGGTTCAGTACCCAAACTTGCCCATCGCTTGGCCAGAAGAGTTGCAATCGAGCATCGCCGATCACGTCGGCTTTGATCATCGCAGCACACTCATAATCGAAGAGGTTAAGCGTATTATCCAACGCGGTCCTCAAAGCCTGCCCAATGGCCGCGATGACGTCGGGGATGTTGTGAATTCGACACTTTCCTTATCCCATAACGGAGTGTCCGATGAACTCAGTGCGACGGTTATCCAGGGAGACGGTTGGGGTTTTGAGCTCAGTGCGGAAAGTTCCTCCGCTGCGGACGCCGATCAAGCCGCCCCACTGATAGCGATTCCCATCGGCCATGCCGTACCAGAGGCAGTGACTGAAAAGAGCCCCGCCCAACTGAGCAACTCCGCCGCGGAGATCGCCTCACGGGGAGCCGGTGCGCAGGCATCCGGTGCGCGGGCATCCGGCGGGCTAAGCGGATTTACGTTGCTGTTAATCGCCACTGCAATAGCCATTGGCATCCTGCTTTGCCTGCGTCTTTACAGATCCAGCTCAATCGCTTGAGCTGTTTTCTTAAGCCACTACCGTGCGCGTCGCTTCGCTCGGCTCACTTCGCATCCGAGCGAATCGCCTGCCCCCGCCCGGCAACCACGACCAACAGGCCATCGCGAACGACTGGGGTTCCCGCCACCAACACCCACGGAAATACCAGCGACGGTAGGAACGGCTGCTCATAACTGGCCTGCTCGGCTACCGCCGCAGGATCAAACAACGTCAAATCGGCGTCGCAACCGATTTGCACGCGCCCTTTGCGAGCCATCATGGGGACCAAGGTCTGCAAGCGTTCGGCGGGCATTAGGCTCATCTTCTTGATGGCGCTCATCAAATCCAGTTCCTGTTGCTCGCGAACATAATGCCCTAAAACGCGTGCATAAGTTCCCGCGTTGCGAGGATGGCCCAAGAGTCCGTCGCTGGCGATCATCATCAGCGGATGCTTGACAGCCAGCCTGACCGCTGCCTCGGTGTTGTTGTGGACGATGACTAGCCCTCCTTGCTGGCGGAAGCGTTCGAAACTCAACTGATCAAGCCGCTCGCCCGTAGCGCCCCACTGAATATCGCTGACGTCAATTCCCAAGCGTTGCTGATAGCCAGGAGCGAAAATAGCTGATTGAATCTCGGTCATGCCTGCAGTCCAGGGATAGCATTCGATGCTGATGTCTTGCCCTTCCTCGCGCAAGGCTTCGACCATATGGATGAGCTCCCCCATCGCATCGCGTGCGCCGGCCTGAAAGTGCACGAAGTGCAGCGCGGCACCGGTGGCTGCACCTAGCTTGGCTGTGTCCATTACGAACTGCTGTGACTTGTCACCTCTTCCGCGACCCCCCAGATGAATATGGCACGAGGCCTGTTTTGCCGCAGCGCGACGAAACATGGAGACGATCTCCGAGTCGCTTGCCGCCGGCGTATAGGCAAAGCCGAATCCAACGGCCACAGCGCCAGCCTCGATCCCGCGAGTGATCAAGTCGGCCATCTGCTCAACTTGTTCGTCTGCAGCCTCTTGCGAAATGGCTCGTGCGCCGTCAGGAGGTAGGAAGCTGGCCGCGTCCCCCATAACCTTCATGCGCACCGGAATGTGGCCGATGGAAACTCCGTGATTCAATCGCGACTTGCCCGCGCGCTCGCCATACCAGTCCGCGACCTCGGCTGTCCCCACCTCCAGTTCCAGTGCACTGGTCACTCCGTCTTGCACTTTCAGCCGAAGACTCTGGTCATCCCAGGCATGCTGATGCAAGTCGATGAAACCCGGCGCCACAACTAGCCCGGTGGCATCGATCGTCTCGCGACCGCTCAGCGGCGCCTGGCTGATGGCTGTGATGACTCCCGCATCGATGCCACAATCGCGTATGCCATCTAGGCCGCTCGCCGGATCGATGACCCTTCCGTTGCGAATGACCAA
>JBEBXX010000004.1:0-15522 GCA_040391435.1 Aureliella helgolandensis
CAGGATGGCAGCCACTTTGCTGCCCTTTAGTTTCTGCGCGTCTTTAGTGACTGCGGCTAGGGCTGCGGCGCCGGCCCCCTCGGCTACGTTATGGGTGCATTCAAATAAATCGCGCATGGCTTGCTTGACTTCATCGTCAGTGACTTCGACGATGCGACTGACTCCAGCCAGAATGTGTGCCAAGGCTTGCTCGTTCGGTCTTCGGCAGGCGATTCCGTCTGCGATATTTGTCGTCGCCGGCATCTCGACGGGAGACCGCTCGTCAAACGATCTTGCATAAGCTGGGGCCAACGCGGAGACCACTCCCACGATCTCAGTTCTCAGGCCAAGTGCGTTGCGAGCAGCGATCGCACCGCAAACTCCAGAGCCCAACCCGATAGGCACGTAGAGCACGTCCAAATCCGCAACCGTGCGGAACAACTCGAGGCTATACGTAGCAACGCCGGCAACAAGCAGTTGGTGAAATGGCGGGACCAAGTGCAGACTATCTCGCTGGGCTAGAATTACCGCGTGGTTGAGCGCGTCTTGGAAGTCCGCGCCGTGCTCGACTAAGTTGGCTCCCAACGCGACCATGGCGGCATTCTTTTCATGGCTGTTACCGTGGGGCACGACGATGGTGGTCGGCAATGGGTGCTGCGCAGCCGCGTAAGCGATCGACTGGCCATGGTTGCCGCGCGTGGCGCAGACAACTCCGTTGGTCTGGTGCAATTGGTTGGCTAGGGCATCGAAATAGACCAGTCCCCCGCGGATTTTGAATGCTCCCACGGGCGTGTGGTTCTCGTGCTTAAGCCATACGTCGACTCCCACGCGCTGTGCCAGTTGGCGCCAGGCGTATTGGGGGGTGGCCGGCATAGTTCGATAGACAACGCGAGCGGCCTGTTCGATTTCTAAAAGCGTAGGGAGCATTTTGCGTACAGCGCACCGCAGGGGTGGGAGATGGAAGTGCAGCCTTAGCGGCTCAGGCACGCCACAGCCCTGTGGCGGAGGAAAGCATTTTACAAAACTTGGATGAGCAAGTGTAAGCTGGTGGGCCGGGGAAAAATGCATTGGTTCGGTCGATGTACGCTTGGTAGCCAGGTTTGGTTTGCTTAAGCGACGACTCAAGTAGTGTCACGCCAGAGATGCGCATCAGTAAAACGGACATGATGATTGGTCCGATAACGGTCCACCACTGCTGACTGTCCGCCACAGCAACCAGGAATATGCCCCACCAAACTAAGAAGTCACCGAAGTAATTCGGATGCCGAGTATACCGCCACAGCCCGCGGTCGAGCACTTGGCCTCGATTGTTTGCATCGGATTTAAATCGCGCCAATTGCCAGTCTCCGAGCGACTCAAAAGCGAGACCCACCGCAAACACCAGCGATCCGATGAGGCTCAGCCACCAGCGACGATCGCCGCTGCCGTCGTAGACCGTCTGAACGGGCAGTGAAACGATCCACATCACGAGCGCCTGAGCCCCGAAGACCGTGAGCAAGCTGATCCAGGGAAATGCACCGCCCCAGTGGGCTCGCATCTTTTGATAGCGTCGATCCTCAGGCTGGCCATGATTGCGCCAAGCCAAGTATCCGCTCAGCCGCAATCCCCACAGAGTCACTAGCACTGGCAGCAGCACACTGTCGTTGGAACCGGCCCGCAGGAGATGGCTGGTCCAGGCGACCAGAACAAAGCCTAGCCCCCAAGCGATGTCAACGATGCTGACATCTTTGCAGTATAGGCTGAGCAACCAGACACTCAGCATCAGAATCCCAATCGCCGCGCCGCAAACCATTAGACTGTCAGACATCGACTGGCTCACTTTTGGAACAGGTAATGAGAGACATACCACTGGCGGCCGCGGTCGGCAGCAAAAAGTTCTTCACAAGCCATGAAGAATATTCGCCAGCGATTATGCCAGCGTCGAGCCTGTCCGCGTCCGTAGGTTTGGACCCACAGAGGTTGCAGTGCATGGCTGGCTGCATCTAAATTGTCCAGCCAAGCGCGGCAGGTCTTGGCGTAGTGGGTTCCATCCCAGGACCAGTGGCGGGCCAACTGAAGTGGTCCGCTGCAGCGTGGCAGCCAGTCCTGGCTGGGCATCATGCCGCCGGTAAAGAAGTGCCGCCCCATCCAGTTGTGATCGCCTGCGCTGTCAAACAGATATGGTGTGCTGCGGTTGCAGAATACATGCACGAACAAGGCCCCATCGGGCCTCAGCCAGCCGTCGATGTGGCGCATCAGTGGTGCATGATTGCGCACATGCTCGAACATCTCCACCGAGACCACTCGGTCGAATTTTCCGGCCAGTTGCAGATTGTTTACATCAGCCGTTACGACACGCAAGTTAGTGATTCCCCGTTGGAGAGCTTGTGCTGTGATGTAGCGCCGCTGCGAGTGCGAATTGGAAACTGAAACGATGCGACTGCTGGGGAATTTCTCAGCCATCCACAGCGACAGCGATCCCCAGCCGCAGCCCAGCTCTAGGATATCCATGCCGTCCTGCAGGTCCGCATGTTGTACGCTAAGTTCTAAGGCTGCTCCCTCGGCGGTCGCCAAGTTTGAAGTCTGAGGGTGCCAGTAACAGCAACTGTATTTCAAGCGGGGGCCCAGGAAATGGGTGAAAAATGCAGCAGGCAGCTCGTAGTGCTGCGCATTGGCCTGTTCGGTGGCCACTGCGATCGGCTGTGAAGCCACGGCTTGCAGCAGTTGCGCCGTGGCCTCCTCAGGCTGCTGCAGGCTCAATTCTTGCAGGCGCTTGTGCAACAGCCGGCGAATGCCAATCCGCACCAGCCAGTCGGGAAGGCGGCCCATTTCGGCAGCCTCGGACAGTCGCGCAAAAGCTCGGTTGGAAAAAACCGCTGCGTGCGCCGCAAGTGGACTCATATCGCCGTTTTGTCCCATGCAATCTGAACAACTCTCACGCTCCGCTCGCGAAATGCCGCTTCGCAATAGCATAGGTAATACTCCCACATCCGAATAAAGCGATCATCAAAACCCAACGCACGCACTTCGTCCACCCGATCTACAAAACGCTGACGCCAGTGGGCAAGCGTTTGGACGTAGTGCGGCGACATGTCCTCGATTGATTCCAAGCGAAATTGCGTAGTCCGTCCCACCGCATCCTGGATAGCGGAGATCGATGGTAGGAATCCGCCAGGAAAAATGTATTTCTGGATGAAGTCAACGTTGCGGCGGTACGCGGCAAAGCGTTGCTCTGGCATCACGATGGCTTGCATAACACAGCGACCGCCTGGTTTGAGCAGCGCATTGCACTGCGCAAAGTAGCTATTTAGATGTTTCTCGCCAATGGCTTCGACGACTTCGATGGCTACCAGTTTGTCGTACTGACCGCTCAGATCGCGGTAGTCCGCAGTCAACAGTTCTATGTTGTCGTCCAGTCCGGCCAGCCGCACTCGTTGGCTGGCCTTCTGAAACTGTTCGGCAGAGATCGTGGTGCTGGTAACGTGGCATCCGTACCGACACGCTGCGTGTAGTGCCAGTCCGCCCCAGCCGGTACCGATCTCCAGTAGGCGGTCGGTGGACTGCAATTGCAGCTTACTACACACGCGGTTGAGCTTGGCCAGCGATGCCTCGTGAAGGCCCATGTTGGGGTGCTCAAACCAAGCCGCTGAATACATCAGCGTAGGATCCAAAAACAGCTCGAAAAACCGGTTGCTCAAATCGTAATGGGCTGCGATGTGTCGCCGACTCGCTTGGCGTGAATTGGAATCGAGCCGAAATGCAAGATACTGCAAACGCTGAAAGGCATGCGCCATAGTTGTGGTCACAGCGGACCGACGATCCATATTGCGATACAGAATTTGCAGCAGGGATGTTAAGTCGTCTGTCTGCCAATGGCCACGCAAGTAGGACTCAGCCAGTCCCAGGCTACCTTGAGCTGCGAGCAGGCTATAAAACGCCGCATCGCTGACGCGCCAGTTGGCCTGCGAGGCTGCAGTGGCTGGCCCAAACTGGCGTCGTGTATGAGCATCGCTGAAATTTATTTGACCTGCGCGCAGCGCGTTCAACCAGTTCAGCAAGCGTCGCCGTACCGCAGCCTGGGTCCAGGTCAGCTTAGACGATCGCGTATCGGCGGTAGCGTGTGCAGTCCGGCTTGAAGTCCCGCCGTGGGTGCCATCATGTGTGTCAGCTCGCATGTCAGCTTGCATGTCAACTTGCCTGTCGGCTTGCATGTCAGCTTGCATGTCAGCTTGCATGTCAGCTTGCATGTCAGCTTGCATATCAGCAGCAGAATATTCGGCAGATTTGTTGGTAGAGTCGCCGAGCGTGGATGCTGAGGGGGATAGAACGAACGTGTTGTTACGGGCCATGCGGATCACTTACAAAATATTCTTGGTAAAGTACGGCTGCACGCTTTGGTTTGTCGGACTGTGGATGTAGGCTCTGGGTAGCGGGCGCTGGGCTACTTTGGGGCAGCGCGGGGCGCGTCTGGAATCGCTTGAGGGTGCGCATAAACCGGCAGCCTTTTCATCCACAGTCGCAGGGCCTGCCAATAGATTCCCAATGCAACTTGTCCGGTCATCAGTGGGAATCTGGCTAGCTGCACGCACAGTTGTCTGCTTGTCAGCGGCCGCCGTACAAGTGACAGCGTGGCATCGAACAAACGTCCGTGCCGGTCGTGATCTTCAAGATGCACGCTCAGACGCTGCTCGGGTCGACTCAGTCGCCAGTGGTAGTCGACGTCCATCGGCAGGAAAGGCGAGACATGAAAGACCTTTGCACAGCGATGCTGAATTACTCGTAGGCCGTCTTCGCACGGGATGACGTAGCTGTGGCGCTGGTGCCACGGAGTATTGGTCACCTCGGCCACGATAGCCGCCAGCGTATAACCGTCACTATGAAAGCAGTAGTACAACGAAACTGGATTAAAGACCAAGCCGCAGTAGCGCACGTGGGTCAGCAAGCGAATCGGCCCATCGAACTGTACATCCGCTTCGGCGCGGACCGTCTGCCGGACGGACTCGGCCAACGATTCGCGCGGATCGCCTAAGTAATCCGCCCGATGAAAGCGTGCCAAGCTCCAGCGATGTTTTGACAGCAAGGGTGATTGGTTGAAAATAACTTCAATTTCGTCCAAGTCCAGATAGAGCATAAACAAGCGCTGACAAAAGCTGTGGGGCGTGGGACGGTAGCGTCGATGGCGAACCGAACCCGTGTATAAACTGCTGTGCATGGCATGCATGGCCTAAGCTCCCCGCTCGACATAGACGCTGGCAAGGCGATCGGAGGTTGTGGCGTCGGCCGTCCAGCCCGCTATTCCAAACTTGCGGCATACCGCGAGGCCGCTCACGACTCCGTCTTCATGAAAGCCGTTTCGCCAGTAGGCACCGCAGAACGAGGTCCGCCGCCGACGCAAGACTTCAGCATGTCGGCTCTGCACGCTGGCCCGCGAGGGAGTAAACAGTGGGTGTGAAAAAGAAAACTGGCCGAGAACGCTGGCTGGGTCGATGGCCTGATTGGGATTCAACGTCAAGCAGACAGCCTTCGGCGAGGGGATTTTCTGCAACAGGCTGAGGTTGTAGGTAACGCTAGGCCGAGTCTCATCGTCGCGGCCGATATAGCAATTCCAACTGGCCCAAGTTTGACGAAGCCGCGGCAGCACCGATTCGTCGGTGTGCAGCACTGCAGCATTGTCGCCGTACGGAAAGGCAGACAGCAGCTCAGTTTCCAACGGGTCTGCATCCTTTAGAATCCGCAAGGCTTGGTCGCTATGGCAGGCGAAGATCACTTCGTCAAAGCGGTCCAGCCCTTCGGCGTGAGCGAGTTGCACTTCGTGTTCCAGCCGCCGCACCGCGCGGACGGGGCAGCCCAGTCGAATGCGCTGCCTAAAGGGCTCGATCAGCCGCTCGACGTATTGCTGCGAGCCGCCCACGATGGTCCGCCAAACGGGCCGATCGGTCAGGCTCAGCAGTCCGTGTTGCTGGAAGAACTCGAGGATGAAACGAATAGGAAATTCGGCAAAAGCAGTGCTTGGGCAGGACCAGATCGCTGCGCCCATCGGCAGCAGATACTGTTGGGCAAAGGCGTGTGAGTACTGCCTCTCGCGCACATACTCGGCTACGGTCTTATCGGGCGACAGGTGCTCGAGGTCCAGCGGGGCCGTGCGGTTGAAGCGGGCGATATCCAGCAACATCCGCAGGAATGAAGGGCGCACAGCGTTGCGCCGTTGGGCAAACAGGCTGTTGAGAGAAGAGCCGCTGTACTCGACGCCCGTCCGCTCGCAGTGCACACTAAAGCTCATCGAAGTGGCCTGCGATGGGACGTGTAAATCCCTGAGCATCTGGGAGAAAACGGGGTAGTTGCGGTCGTTGTAGACGATGAACCCAATATCGACAGCGAATTGCTGACCACCCACGCTGACTGGGACCGTCTGGCTGTGCCCTCCGATGCGATTGTCGGCTTCGAATACGGTTATCTGGTGTTTACGGGTCAGCAGTCGTGCGCAGGTCAGTCCTGCGATACCTGAACCAACGATGGCGATTCGCACAAAATTCTCGCTGTGTAGAAGGCGGGTCGGGGGGACTGCTGGTTGGTTTGTAGGCGAGAGGGAGCAAATGACCAGCGAAAACTGGCCGAGACGGCCAGGTTTTTACCGTAAAGTTATAGAAAATTAACGATTTGAACCTAGCCAGGCGCTCGGCGTGGGCAAACCCGGCACTTTTTCAGAATTTTAATTGGTCATTCTCGGAGGGACTGCTACAACAGACGGCAGAACCAAATTCTTTCCCATTCAGATTCGGAGGCCGTAGTGGTCGACGCTGAGATCTCGTTCATCCCACACGCCGATTTCGAATCCGCGCAGGAACAAGATTTCGCGGACATCGATTGTGCGCTTTATGTGGATGAGGAGGAGCGCCCCATGGGTAGCTCATTCGGTGCAGCGGCATCTTTTCTAACGGCTGTGGAGGGCTGTCGAATTTTGACGTTCGAGGGAGAGCAATTTCTCTTCAAACGTTTGAATTTTCTGCGTTTTCGTGCACACGCGCTCACGGCGACCTTGCGTCATCAGCGTCGCCCTGCCAGGAGCCAGGCGGAAATCGCACGGCTTTTGGCCGAGGCAAACGACACACGCGATGAAATTGCGCGAGCCAGCCTCCGGCTGATCTCCTTCGTCTGCCGCAAGTCGTCCACTTCGAATGATGAGTTTGATGAGTTTGTAGCCGAGGCCAACATGATCCTACTGAAGGCCATCGACAAGTTTGATTTCAGCCGCGGCTATCGCTTTAGCACCTACCTAACGCACGCTGTGCAGCGGCACATCTCGCGATTGATCGCCCGCGCGAGTCGGCATCGCTCGCGAGAGGTGTGCGACGGCAATGAAACCGTTGCCTGGGCGGCCACGCGCTGTGGTGGTGATCAACTAACTCAGGCCGAGCTGCTGGCAAGTGCAGCGACCGTAGTTGAGCACATGGAGCGCGTGCTCGATGTCCGCGAGTGTTTTATTGTGAGGGGGCGATTTGGCTTAAAGGCTCCCGGAGACAGCTCAGCAGACATGCCTATTAGTGGTAAATCACTGCGAGCTCTGGGCGATGACTTGGGGATCAGCAAAGAGCGTGCACGGCAAATCCTCTACCAAAGCCTGGAAAAACTATCGCAAGTCGCTCAGCCCCTGAAGTCTACGATGGCGGTGAAATCATGATGACATATCAACCTAAGCCGTGGATGAAAGCGGTAGCCCTCGGGGCTGGTGTTTATAACTTAGTTTCTGCGGCAGTGGCGTTTTCCTATCCACAGCCACTGCTGGCTTGGCTCTCGTTTGAACCCAGTGCTACGACTGTCGCCTTTGTGCAGTGCCTGGCAGTGGTGGTGGGCATTTATGGCGCGGGGTTCTTGATCGCGTCGCGCTCGCCGTATCGCCACTGGCCGATCATCCTGGTCGGGCTGTTGGGGAAACTGGCCGCTTCACTCGGTTATGCCTGGGCGTTGGCGATCGGGGCACTGCCGTTGCAATTGGGCTGGGCTGTTTTAGTCAATGATTTCGTTTGGCTGGCTCCGCTGGCAGTCATCCTGTGGGGCGCGGTGCAGCACCATTATGCGCGCGGTTCAGCTCATGAAACGCCGGAGGCCGATGCGCCGCTGCGCGACCTGCGCACGCATACTGGCCAGAACTTGGACCAGCTTGCCAGCGAGCGACCTCAGATGGTGGTGTTTTTGCGGCATGCCGGCTGCACCTTCTGCCGCGAGGCATTGGCGGAACTTTCAGCTCGACGCACTGAGATAGAACAAGCGGGTTGCGGCATCGTGCTAGTGCATTTGGGTGCAGGGGATGGCGCAGCATTTTTCGCCCAGTACGGGATGGAAGCTGTGCCGCGTATTTCCGATCCACAGTGTCGCCTGTACCGCCAGTTTGGCCTAGATCTAGGCAGCTTCCGACAACTGTTTGGCCTGCGTGTCTGGCAGCGCGGAATTGTCGCAGGTTTGTTGCAGGGGCATGGTTTAGGCTGGGCGCAGGGTAATTCCTTTCAGATGCCCGGCGTGTTTATGTATTACCAGGGTCGAGTGATCGATGGCTTCTTGCACGACCAAGCTTCGGATCGTCCGGACTATGTAGGGCTGGCTATCCAAGCGACTCAACCCCACTCCGTGGCTGTAGCGTCTTAACGCGCGATAGCTGGGGCAGCTAATCACGTGTTGTCCATTGACAGTCTGCACGTTGGCAGTCTTGCTACGAACTTAATGTATCGTTGGCTTTTTTTAGGTGCAAATTAACATGAGACAATCCCCGCTTTACTTGGCAGGCGTGGCCGGAATGATTCTTACTACCGGGCTGGTGTGGAGCCTAAGTGCGCGGGCCGCTTATGAAACCGCTCCGTATGAAGTCATCGAGCAAGACGGGAATATTGAGATACGCCAGTATCCAGACTTAATGCTTGCGTCGGTAGACAGCGAGGAAGAGTCCCACCGACGCGACGGCAGCTTCATGAAGCTTTTTCGCTACATCAGCGGTGCAAACGATGGCGAGCAGAAGATTGCCATGACAACACCTGTATTTATGCAGGATCAGTCGCCAAGCTCACTAGGCAAGATGAGCTTTGTTCTCCCGCAAAAGGTAGCCACTGCCAATATACCTGAGCCGGTGGGGAAGGAAGTAAAGATTCGCAAACGCAGCGGTGGCCGCTTTGCGGCGATTCGTTTTTCGGGCAACTTGGATCCCGCTCTAGTCAACGAAAAGGAGGCGGAGCTTCGAAAGTGGCTTCAGGCCAAGGGGCTGAGTGGCGCTGAATTGGCTGAATCTGCCGGTTATGATGCGCCGTTTACTCCAGGCCCGCTACGTCGTAACGAAGTCTTAATTCGTCTGAAGGATATGGAACCGACTCGCGAGTCAAATCCAGTTCCAGCAGTGGCAAAGTGAGTCCTGAACCCATGGTTCTCAAGTCTGATTGGCAAATCGAAGTCTTCTATGATGGCGACTGCCCTCTGTGCATTCGCGAGATCCGTTTGCTGCGGTGGCTGGATCGTCGCCAGCGCATTCGCTTCACCGACATCGCCGCCGCGGAGTTTTGTCCGGCGGAGTATGGCAAGTCGATGCCGGAGTTCATGGATCAAATCCAAGGCCGATTGCCCAGCGGACAGTGGGTGGAAGGCGTGGAGGTCCTGCGCCGGCTGTATAGCGCGATTGGCTTGGGACCTCTAGTGTGGATCACTCGCCTACCGCTGGTT
Organism: Aureliella helgolandensis; assembly: GCA_040391435.1. Classification (GTDB taxonomy): domain Bacteria; phylum Planctomycetota; class Planctomycetia; order Pirellulales; family Pirellulaceae; genus Aureliella; species Aureliella helgolandensis_A. The sequence continues at coordinate 9,658 of JBEBXX010000004.1, forward strand.
TCTCAAGTGTGCGAAATTGGCTATGGCTTGTTTGCAAAAAATCGCTTGCGATGGACCGGCCGCTGCACCACGCGGGAGTGTAAAATCGATTGATGATCAAAGATCAAACAGAAGCTATTAGCGCAGTCGTCGATGCGCTGCTGCAGTCCCAGAGTGTGCTATTCATTACTGGTGCAGGCGTGTCGGCCGAATCGGGTATTCCAACTTATCGAGGTATCGGCGGGCTGTACAACGCCGGGACGACCGACGAGGGCTTCGCTATCGAAGAGATCTTGTCCTCGTACATGTTGCGAGGAAACCCAGCGCTGTGCTGGAAGTATCTGGCCCAAATTGGATTGGCCGTGCAGGGGGCGCAGCACAATCGAGCGCACGAAATTATGGCTGAGATGGAGCGTCATTTTGATCGACTGTGGGTGTTGACGCAAAATATCGATGGTTTTCATCGCGCGGCCGGCTCTAAAAATCTGATCGAGGTGCATGGCAATCTGAACTCGCTGTCGTGCATGGGCTGCGAGCATAAAGTGCGGGTCGAAGAATTTCAGGGGCTCGCGATTCCGCCGAAGTGCCCGCGCTGCACTGCCTTGCTCCGCCCCGATGTGGTGTTGTTCGGTGAGTTGATCGATGGGCCGGGTATCGAGCATTTGCAAACGGAGTCGGCACGACGAGCGTCTTCCCCTACATTCAAGCACCGCTGTATATGGCTCAGTCGGCCGGTAAGACGACCGTGGAGATCAATCCCAGCCAGACCGAGGTGTCCCATATGGTGGACTATCGCATCCAAGCGCCTGCGGCTGAGGCGTTACAGGCTATTTGGAGCGAGTTTACTGCGCGGCAGACTCGTTAGCACTTCGCTAAGACCACGGTAAGCGTGCAGGCCACGTCACGTCGTGTCGAGCTCCGCGATCAAACCATGTTCGTCGCTTATGAGACCCAGGGAAGTAATCGCGGAGCAAGCCTTTAGCAGCATCCAACATCCCGGCAACTCGTGATGGTTGAGCGGATGACAAAAGCGGCGACCAGTCGCCGCACTCCAAGGGCAGCTCAGAGACGCTGTGGAGTGCTGCGACTTGTCGTAGCTTTAGCGGCCGCTATGGTGTGCGCAAGGCTAAACGGTTACGAGTGATCTCGGGCAGCGTGAAGTCAGAAACTCGCTGACCGTTTGGCGTTGGCTGTGGTTGAGCGGCGGCGCAAAGCGGCGACCAGTCGCCGCACTCCAAGGAGCGTCTGCGCGGCCCAAAAACGCGGCAATAGCTGCCGTACAACGCTCGGTGAATTTTCTAACCGTTCATCTTCTAACCTCGGATCGCGCAGCTTCGTGTAAACTGCGAATCGCTGGCTTGGACACTGTTCCTCGCTTCGCTTTTTGAGCTGGATGATTGAGCCGATAAGTAAGCAAGGAGAAGTGCATGATCAAGCGTGCTGAGTGGATAGGTCTAATCGTTTTCATTTTCGTGTGTTTAGGCGCAGCGGGCTTGGGAGCCGTGGCGACAACTCCAGAAATCGACGGCTGGTACAAATCGCTCGACAAGCCGACCTGGAATCCACCGAGCTACATTTTCGGGCCGGTGTGGACAACGCTGTACGTGATGATGGCCATCGCAGCCTGGATGGTGTGGCGGCAAGCGGGATTGGCAGCCGCGCGACTACCATTGACGCTGTTTGCCATCCAGCTTGTCCTGAACGTGGCTTGGTCGTGGATCTTCTTTGGGATGCATCAGCCGGGTTGGGCGTTGATAGACATCGGGCTGCTATGGCTGGCTATCTTGGCTACAACCCTACTGTTCATCAATCGATCTAGGGCCGCCGGTGCGCTGATGCTGCCCTATCTAGCCTGGGTTAGCTTTGCGAGCTTGCTCAATTTCGCAATCTGGAGACTAAACGCGTGACTCGGGCGGACAGCCCACCTCGGGCTAGGCTAGCAACGGACTGTCGTCGGGCAGAGCATCCGGCCACTTTCAAAACTCTTGGCGACTGCCGCTACGGGGGACAATCGAACCAGCGCGTTGGTAAATCTGCTAGAATGAGCCAGTTGGTTAGGTCCGTTAAATTCCATTGAGAAATATGACGTAGGGGAGCTTTAGCCGGTGAATTTGTTCCATATCGCATGGCGAAACGTGCAACAACGCGGCCTAGCGTCGCTGCTGACGATGCTCAGTATGGCGTTAGGAGTGGCCCTAGTGGTGTTGGTGCTGGGCATTGGCTGGGTGATTTCGGAATCCTTTGCGCGCAATAGCAACGTGGGCTACAACTTGATCGTGGGAGCCAAGGGAGGCTCGCTGCAGTTGACTCTCAATACGGTTTTTTACCTGAGCAAGCCCATCGAAGTCATTACGAGGAGTATTTGGAATTTCTGCCGGGCAGCGGGCGAGCTGAAGAGATCGAAAAGATCGGTGGACGAATAGCCGATCCCGATCGCAAGGGCTTGTACGCTCCGTACATGGGAGGAGGTTTCGCAATCCCTATTTGCTTAGGAGATTACTTTGGACCGTTCCGCGTGGTGGGGACCAAGCCGGAGTTCTTTGAATTGCTGCGCTACGGCGCGGCCGGAGACATGGAGTACGAGTTCGCCGAGGGGCGGAACTTTGAGGACTACAACGCTGAGCATGGCTACTACGCACGGCGACCCCGAGGGGGAAGGCCACGGACAGGAATTCACGATCGTGGGGGTGCTGGCCCCTACTGGAACTCCCAACGACCGGGCTGCCTTCATCAACCTCGAAGGCTTCTATTTAATGGAAGGCCACGCGCGGACCTTCGAAGATTTGGCTAATCCGGACGAGGACAAAGAGCAGGTCGAAACTGCGGGGCGAGCCGCTCAGCCAACGCGCCTGCCGTTGGAGAAGCGCGATATTACGGCAGTGCTGGTCAAGCCGGGCAATGGTATGTTTGCGGTGAACATGCAACAAGCCATTAAGAAAAGCTTGCGCTCGCAGGCCGCTTCGCCTATCGAAGAGATTGGCAATCTGTTTAGCAACTTCGTCGACCCTGTTAAGTACGCGCTACTGACGCTGACGATCGTGGTCTGTCTGGTGAGCGCGATCAGCATTCTGGTTAGCATCTACAACTCCATGAACGAGCGCAAGCACGATATCGCCGTGATGCGGGCTCTGGGAGCGCGCCGCGATGCGGTGCTCATCATCGTCCTGCTAGAATCGCTGACGATCGCTATCGGCGGTGGTGTGCTGGGATGGCTAGCCGGCCACTTGATCGGTTTGGCCAGCAGCTCATTGGTCGAGGACCGCACGGGGGTGCAGATTGGATTCCTCAATACGATGACGGTTTACGAATTAGCTTTAGTGCCTGGGCTGATCGTGCTGGCCACGCTGGCTGGGATCATTCCTGCATTGGTCGCCTATCGCACCAACGTTTCGCAGAATCTAGGAACTTAGTGCGCGGCGAACAAGTTAGCCGTCGCACGCGGTCGGTCCGCACCGCATAGTTTCGAGAGCGGGCTGATGGGCGGCTGAGGCGCGAGTTGGTCGCAAGCCAGCTATACTCTAGCCACGATGGCATTTTCCGCGGCAATCCACTCTCACTTGGCCACTGGCGAAGCACTCTGCATGCAAATTGAAGCACCCTGGTTGTCCACTGGGCTGAAGCGCCCGCGAGTAGCGGTGCTGGCCTCCGTCAATCGTCCTCGCGTTCGCAGTGAATTGCAGAAGATCAAGACTATCCTGGCCAAATCGGCTGAACTGGTGGCGATCGATGAAAATCAATCCTTTGATTTTTCGCAGTCTGACATCGACATGTGCGTGGTCCTAGGCGGAGACGGTTCAATACTCTCTGCCGCGCGGCGGATGGGGCTCAATCAGAAGCCGGTGATCGGGGTCAACCTGGGGAGATTGGGGTTTTTGGCTGCGCTCAGCGAAGATGAACTGGGGGCTTTCTGGCCTGACATCTGCGCGGGCAAGTACCCTGTCGACGAACACGTGATGCTGCAATGTTCCATCGAGTCGGCCGCTGCGCGGCGGGCCGCGGCGGCGCTGGGAAGTGAAGCACCCGGACCGACCAGCTATCAATTGGCTCTTAACGAAGCGGCTATTTTAGGAGGTCCGCCCTACTCGATGCTGCAGATCGATCTGTACGTCGATGGCGAATTGGCCTCTACCTACGATGGCGATGGTTTGATCATCAGTACGCCGGTCGGCTCGACGGCGCACAATCTATCTGCCGGCGGGCCGATTTTGCAGCGTCTGTTACAAGCTGTCGTGATCAGTCCCATCAGCCCGCATACGTTGACCATGCGCCCAGTGGTCGATCGCGCCGATCGCACTTTCGAGATGGTGGTCCGGCAGGGGCACGAGACGGTCTCAGCGGTATTCGACGGTCGCGTGCTGGGTACACTGGCAGAGGGAGATTGCTTTCGCGTCGGCAAAGCTCCGGTCTCTTTCAAGATGATCAGCATCCCAATCAAGGGAGAGTACCGTACGCTGCGCGACAAACTCGGCTGGGGAGGCAATCCGCGTGAACGCAATCAAAAAGGCCGTCGAGGCTAAATTAGGCCTGTGTTGGCAGCCCGACAACTTGTGGGCTGGAATATTGCCGTTGAGACGGGGGATAGAAACGTGCTACATATCCGTACAACGCTCTTAAGTTCTGGCAGTTGCGTGCTTTAATAATGCGGACGTGTCCCCACGGCTCAACGGCCAATGCAAAGTCGGCAGCTAGCCCCGCCACGCAGGCAAGCCACACACACCCAAAGTCAGTTACTCGTTGGCAAGGAGGCCTCTGTTCATGGTCATTCGATTTTTTCACGCTGCGGCGCTGCTGTGCACGACCACTGTCGTCGGCACTTTCCTGAGTGGTCTGGCGCACTCACAGTCCAAGCCAGCGGCCACAACTAGTTCGCCCAAGGTGCTGCTGCGCTATAAGCTGCAACCCGGCGAACAACTGGTATCTAAGGTTGTCCACTTGGCCGACACGCGAACCAAGATGTCGGATCATGAAGAGACTAGCAGCTCGCGAACGATCAGCGAAAAAGTGTGGGAGGTATCAGCCGTCAATCCACAGGGTGAAATGACGTTTGAATACCGCATCAACTCAGTCGAACTGGCCCAGTCGGTCGGTACTGGTGAAGAGCTCAAATACAATAGTCTGACCGATACCGAAGCACCCGACATGTTTAAACAGGTGGCTGAGACGGTTTCCCAACCACTAGCCACGGTGACGATTAATCCACAGGGGCAGGTCATCAACCGCGACAGCAAATTGAAGAATCCACAATTGGGCATGGGAGAGCTCACGCTGCCCCTGCCTGAGGAAGCCTTGGAAATCGGGGCCCAGTGGAGTGTCCCCCGCGAGGCGCGCGTCAAGTCGGAAGCGGGTGTGCACAAAACGATTAAGCTGCGCGAACTATACACGCTAGAGAAAGTTTCCGCCGGCGTGGCTACGATTAGTATTGAATCGCAACCGTTGACGCCTGTGTCGGATCCCTCGACCGAATCGCAGTTAATCCAGCAATTGAGCAAAGGGGTGATTAAGTTCGACGTCGACCAGGGCCGCATGCTCAGCAAAGAATTGATCTGGAGCGACGAAATCGTCGGCTTCCGAGGTCCACAGACGTCGCTTAAATACGAAGCCAAGTTTACCGAAGAGCTGCTGCCGCAAACCAAGCGTACAGCCAAGCGGTAGTGATGGACTTGTTTTAATTACTGCCCATAGTCGCCAAACGGCTCCGCCGGTTTGCACAGGTAGTTCCGACCGACGGAGCGGCCGGACGACTATGGTGCAGTCGCAAAGATAGTCGCCCAACCGCTCCGCCGGTTTGCACAAGGAGTTCAGAGCGAAGGAGCGGCCGGGCGACGAGGGTGTGCACAGGCAATTCCGACCGACGGAGCGGTCGGGCGACTATGGTGCAGTCGGGCC
>JBEBXX010000005.1:0-15460 GCA_040391435.1 Aureliella helgolandensis
GCGTGTAGTCTGCCGTGGCCGACCGCTGCAGCGCCGCGATGGCTTCGGGCAAGCTGCTGCCGGCCCCGCGAGTAACGCCCAGCACGGTGCTCAGCAGGTAGCGTTTACCGAGTTGGGGGTTGTCCGTAGCCAACCCGTTGGGAGTCCAGCACAGGCGTGCGTCGAAGGCTTGCGGGGGCTGCATCTCGCGGATGCTATCGTCCAGCAGTAGTTCGATAACTTGGAAGTCCGCTTCGTCGCGGAGCGAGGTGAAGCGTTGGTCATTTTTTAAGTAGCGGCTGCCATTCCAGCCCGCCGCCACGGCCTGTCGCAGCAGCTTGAGCGCGCGAGCGCTGTCGCCACTCATGGCTGCTTGGCTAGCTGCTAAGTAGGCGAGCGGGTGCTGGTGCGGTTGTTCCTTAAGCAGGGCTTCGAGCGCATCGGTCGCCTGCAGGTGCTCGCCGTCGCTGATCAATTGTTGGATTTTGTTCCATGCCTGCTCGGTCGCTGTGCCGCTGGGGTTGGTGAAGTAATTCTCCATTTCGCGACGGGCGTAAAAGTTCGAGTGCAGCGAGATGTATGCAGGGTTCTTGGCCAGCACGTCGACGTAAAGATAGGTCAAGGCGTTGAGCGAGCCAACTGGAGTGAAAATTTGATGGCGGTCCTTGAGCTCTTTCAAGTCGCTAGAGATGTCGATGGCGGTGGGGAAGTCGGCCGAGTAGGCCACGCACTGAATGTGCTCGACTAGCTTGCGGCGGTCGAGTTCTTGTAGCAGCGGCAGCAGGATTTTGCTGCGAAAGTCATCCACGCTGATGACCTCGGAGCTCGGCACGTCCTCCAGGACCACGACGTTGATCGCCGGGATGTGCCGCAGGCTGACATAGTGGTTGGCCAGGGTGCGCGAATTGAGCGATTTGGCGTTAACAGCTACGACCACATCGGCCGCCGACAGCCCGGCGCGCAGCGGAGCGACTGGCCCGGCACAGGCCACACAGACCGCAACAAGCAAAATAGCCACCCTTTCCGCAGCCCACATCAGCGATGTCTGCAGAATTCGCCAACGGCACTGGAAAGTTTGCAGCCAGCGAGTACGATAAGCCGAACCACTGTGAAACCTAGAGTGTGCCGGCTTGTCAGGTAGCTGATTGGCAATTAGCATAAAACATCCTGGTGGGCTGGTGAACTAAAATTTGTCAGTGTAGCCATGGTTCGGTGGTATCATCTCTTGCGTCGCCAGAGACTAACCATATAATCGGCACAAATCACAGGGAAGAGCACGTGCTTTCTTGATGATGGTGTCGATTCATTCGGCAAACCGGTAGCATAGCATAAGTGCGGGCGTAGCTCAGTTGGTAGAGCACAACGTTGCCAACGTTGTTGTCGTGGGTTCGAATCCCATCGCCCGCTCTCGACCGGTTTGCCGATTCTATTTTACAATCGCCGCCAAACCAATTCTCGCGTGTCGACGGCAATGGACTCATCAATTGAGTTGTTGTCGCTCGTTTCTTGACCGTTAGACAAATCAATTGTTCCTCACATCATAGTGTAGACCGGAGTATTTCGGATATGGCCGCCACGGATACGGAATCGGAAGCAACGCCAGCAGAGCCTCTCAAGAAGCCGCTCCAGATTGACGTTAAAGTAGATGTGACATCGACTTGTGAGCGTCACGTGGTCGTTATTATCCCACGCGCTGAGGTGGAGCGATACCGCCAAGAGGCCTTTAGCGATGTAGCTCCCAAAGCCGAGTTGCCAGGCTTCCGGGCCGGTAAGGCGCCGCGCAAGCTGGTCGAGTCGCGCTTTAAAGAGCAGGTCAATGACCAAGTCAAAAGCACGCTGGTCATGGATAGCTTGCAGCAGATCACCGAAGGCGATCACTTCTCCGCCATCAGCGAGCCGGACTTTGACTACGAAGCGGTAGAACTGCCCGACGAAGGGGACTTCAAGTACGAGTTCAAGATCGAAGTGCGTCCGGATTTCGAGACTCCCGCCTGGGAGGGCCTAGCTCTGGAGCGGCCCACTTGCGAGTTGACTGACAAACACGTCGATGAGCACCTCTCGCGCACGCTCAAACGCTTCATGACAGGTGAAGCCGTTGATGGGCCAATCGAAATGGGTGACAACGTCACGCTCAACGCCGAGTTCTCACTCGACGGCAAGGTGATCAACAGCTTCCAAGAGGAAGAAGTGACCGTTGCTAAACAACTGAATTTCGGCGACGCGATCGTCGAAGACTTTGGCAACTTGATCATTGGCAAGCGCGAAGGCGATAGCTTCACCGCGAACGTGACGATGTCCGACGACGCAGCCGTGGTCGATCTGCGCGGCAAGTCGGTCTCGATCGAATTCCGCATCGTCGAAGCTAAGCGGATTCAAGTCAACGAGATCGGGCCAGCGATGCTCGATCAACTCGGCTTTGACGATACCGACGATTTGCGAAAATTTGTGCGCTCGGAATTGGACCGCCAGTTTGAATACCATCAACAGCAGGCTCTCCGCAAGCAAATTGTCGACGAGCTGACTAAGAACGCTGATTGGGAATTGCCCGAGTCGCTGATTCGACGGCAGACCAATCGCGAACTGCAACGGATGGTGCTCGAACTGCAACGCAGCGGATTCAATCAACAGCAGGTCAATAGCTATCTAAACACCGCGCGACTGAACGCTCGGCAATCGACGATCCATGCCTTGCGTGAACACTTCGTGCTGGAGAAGATTGCGGAAGACCTCAAGGTCGAGCCATCGGCGGCTGACTACGACGCCGAAATTGATCTGATCGCCGAACAGAATGATTCCAGCCCACGCCGCATTCGGGCGCGTCTGGAAAAGTCCGGGCAGATGGATGCGATTCGCAATCAAATCATCGAGCGGCAAGTCATCGCGCGCATCGTTGAGGCCGGCAAGGTTACCGATAAAGAGGATTTGAGTTTCCTCAAGAGCGACCCAGAGGCCTCGGATATCGACTTCACGATCGCGGGTGACTATTCCGACATTCCGGAAGCCAAGCACGACAACGAAGGCACGACACCGGGTGCATTGAAGTTGCCTGGGAAAGAAAAGTCGGACGAATAGTCGCAGCAGCGCGATCTCTTGCCCTGAAAATGCCAGCTCGACGCGCGCGGTTTCACAATCGCGGCGTTGAGGTGGCATTTTTTTCTGACTGGCCCCCTGCCCTGCTCTTTGGCGGCTGAGCTACCGGGCGGCCTGCCGACCGCCCGCGATTTTTATGCTGGGGCTGAGGGGTGGCGACACCTGCGAGCGGGCGTGAGGCGGCGTGGTAAATTCGAGCCGGGAGTGCGACTTCCCAGCGATTCTTAGGGGTAAACTAGGGAAAAGTCGTGTATCGAAAACATCCAGATGGCTTTGCAATGTATATTCTGTGGGTCACCGTGCGCACAGGCAATGCTGTGCCCAGACCTGCGTAACGAACAACTATCAAGGAGTGCAAGTTGAATCCTGCCAGCCCGTATGATTTTCGCCCACGCGAGGATCGCAGCCCATCTGAAGACGCGAGCCGCTTCCAAACCACTAGCCCTTTTCATGCGGCCAGTCCTGTGGATCAGATCTCGAATTCCTATGCCTCGGCCAGCTACCAACGCCAGCGTCAACTGACGCTGGGCGATCTGTTGCTGGAAAACCGCATCGTATTTCTCCAAGGCGAGATCCACACGGGCAATGCCAATGAAGTCGTAATGAAGTTGCTCTATCTGCAGAGTGAGCATCGCCGCAAGGACATTCACTTTTACATCAACAGCCCCGGCGGCGATGTAATTGCCACGCTTGCGATCTACGACACCATGCAGATTCTCTCTTGCCCGATCGCCACCTATTGCGTCGGACAGGCGGCTAGTGGAGCGGCCGTGCTTCTGGCCGGTGGTACCAAGGGCAAGCGATTCTGTCTGCCTCACAGTCGAGTGATGGTGCACCAGCCTGCGGGCGGCGTCCAAGGGCAAATTTCCGACATCGAGATTCAAGCCAACGAGATCCTGCGGTATCGCACGCTGCTCAACCAAATTTTGGCCGACCACTGCGGCAAGACCGGTGATGAGATTGCCAAGGATTCCGATCGCGATTTCTTTTTGACGGCCCAAGCGGCGTTGGAGTATGGCTTGGTAGATCAGATTCTGACCAAGCCCCCCATGGAGCCCGGCGACGACGATAAGGCGTAGCGCATGGCGGTGCTTATACCCTGCTGCGGTTGCAGCTTGATCCTCGCTCTTGTCATACAAAACACCTGTTTAACGGAATATATACCATGCCCATGATCCCCTATGTGATTGAGAAAAGCGGTCGCGAAGAACGCGTCTACGACGTCTATAGTCGACTGCTCAAAGACCGTATTATCTTTTTGGGTTCGCAGGTCAACGATGAGGTGGCCAATGCGCTGGTGGCGCAGATGCTGTTCTTGCAATCGGACGACCCCAAAGCGGACATCCACCTATACATCAACTCGCCTGGCGGAAGCGTCAGCGCGGGGCTGGCGATCTACGACACGATGCAGTTCGTCTCCTGCGACGTGGCTACTTACTGCATCGGTCAAGCGGCATCGATGGGGGCCGTGCTCTTAGCGGCTGGAGCTAAAAACAAACGCTACGCTCTGCCGAATGCGCGCATCATGATCCACCAGCCCCTAGCTGGCATGCAGGGAACGGCCGAAGAGATCATGATTCACGCAGCCGAATTTAAGCGCATCAAGCGCAAGCTGAATGAGATTTTGCTCAAGCACACCGGCCAGACGCTCGAAGCCATCGAACGCGATACCGATCGCGACCGCTTCATGTCGGCCGAAGAGGCTGTCGAGTATGGCTTGATCGACAAAGCCATCGAATCCATGCCGCGGGTCGAGGGCAAACCCGCCTAGCGTGCTTTTGCTAGCGTGAAATCTAACATCCTCGCCCCGTGCGGGGATGTTATTACCAATACAATGGTTGCAAGCGTTAAAAACGTTTAACTTTTACATCGCCGCTTCCCGATACCTCACCAGTAACGCGCTCCAGATGCTCCGATAGCAAGTTGGCCCACTGCCACTTAGCTAGCAACTGGAAGCTGCTTTCACTACTGTTAAGGGGGTCGTGATGAGAATGCGCAGCAACTGCACCAGCCACAAACACTCCACACGCCGCCGCTTGCGAATGGCTTTCGCCATGGCCCTGGCGGCCACACCCAGCATTTCCCTGGCCGTTGAGACTCCGAGCTGAATCAAACGCAACTGAATCATCCCGACCATCAAGAGGCTGGGTTGCTGCCCTATCCGTTCGGCCCTAGCCACCAGAGCGGCAGCGCCAGACCGACTGCGGGCTTAGATCGGCTCGTTAATCTAGTAGGACTGCATCGCGACAGCCTGCATCGCGATGCGCCGGGCTGCGCGACGGCGGATGCCACTTGCGAAGTCGCTCAAGCAGCGCTCAATCGCGCCTCGATGCCCGCCATGCATTTGCCAGCCGCAGCTTCTCATACTCAATTAGTCTCAGGGAAGGTCCTGGCGGGGCAAGTGGTTCCCGCCTCAGGGACGCAATCTGTGCGGCGCGCGTCGGCCGACGAAGCAGCCTCCGAGCTGCCGGCGTCACCTGCCCTGCCGTCGCTAACCGCGCTGCCGTCGCCAACTGCGTTGCCAGCAGTATCTGCGTCGCAGCCCCGCGACTCCTCGCACGGGCGGCCCGCGCTTGAGTCGGCGGCATCCAGCGAGTCGACAGCGGACGATTTTAGTGAACTGTCGCAGTCGCTGATCGATATCGCTATCCCGCTGGACGCGATACAGCCGGCATTGCCGACGCCCAGTGCAGTGGCCGTGACGACTGCTGTGGCTGCTTCGCCAGCCACTGCCGCACCCTCATCGCCAGCCATAACCGCACCCTCATCGCCAGCCTCATCGCCCGGCCGGCAGCCAGAGCTGATTCAGCCGGCCAAGTCGCTGAGTTTAACTACGCGGCAGCCATCGCCGCAGTCGGTAAATTTGAGTCTCAACGATACCCAGCCGGAACCTCAGGCTGAATTCTCGCAGGTTGGCAGCTCGGCCGCAGCCAGCAATCCAGCCCGTGCTGCGGCGGACGAGTCTGCAGCCACTGCAGCGGCTGCAGGCAACTCAGCGCAAATCTATGCTTTATCCGACGCGGACGTGCCGCCGGCCCGGCCCAGCGAGCGAGGCGTCGCGCTGCACTTGAGCAGTGCCTCGCAGATGCCGATGAAAGCCCAGTCGCAGCCAGCCCAGTCGCAGCCAGCCCAGTCGCAGCCAGCCCAGCCGCTGACAGGTCTAGCGCTGCCAACCTTGTCGGCCAAAACCGCGCTCCCTGCGCCGGCAGAAATTGCCGCGGATGGGAGCGGACGATCGCACTTCCCGCCAACTAGTGGCGGCATGCAGGTTCGCATCGAGGGAGAGCCCGCGCCACTTGTGACCGGCCGCTCGGCGCAGGTGCAGGGTCCCATGGCTCCGACGGCTCCGCTGCCCGTTACGGAGCGCTTAGCTCGCGTGGCTGCGTCGGGCCGCGCAGAACCGCAGGAGAGCAAGCCTAAGGTCAAAGCTGCTTTCGCATCTCGCACCAGCTTCCTGGCGGATCGCGCTTCAGGGCAGGTGAGCAAGATGCCTGAGAGCGACTTTAAACAGCCGCAGCAGACGGTGACCTTGGGGCTTCAGCAATCGCAAACCCTCACCGCGCAGTTTGTAATTACGGAGCTGTCCGTTGAGCATCCGGGCATCTGCCAACTGATGCAAACCGGTGAAAGCAGCGTGTCGCTCGTCGGCGTGCGTCCGGGCACGACCCGCATCGCGCTGGTCATGGTCAATGACAGCGGCGAGCGCCAAGTTGAGATTCATGAAGTCGCGGTCGCCAACGCGGCCAGCAGTTCGCAAAGTCTCTCCGATATAGCCGCCGAAATATCGCGCTCGGTGGCTAGGTTGGTTCCTAACAGCGACGTCGAGGTTGTAGCCTACGAGGATTACTTGCTCGTGCATGGCTTCACTCACTATGAGAGCGATGCCAAAAAGATTTTGTCGTTGGTTCGCAAGACTTCGCTGGTGCCTGTGGTGGACCAACTTAAGTCCACCGATCAGTAGCCCAGTCCTGCGATCAGTAGCGTTGAGTTTAGAGAGAGTGTGAGTTTGACGACAGCGCCCCGAAGCTTGTTTAGCCGCCGACGGCGGCAAGCAAGTGTGGGAATTTAGAGTTCGATTTTTAGCGTCTATCCGCATGCAGCCATCCCCCGAGGATGCACGGCAGCGCGGCGAGCACGTGACCAACTAGCAAGGATGCATTCGAGGATTGCTATGCGTAAAATCCTGTTTTTCCCACGCAACGGAATGGCGACTATGAGAGCTGCTATCCGCCAAGTCAGTCTAGCCGCATTCGGAGCAAGTCTAACGGTCACGTTGTGCTGCTCCAGCGACGCAACCGCGCAGACGCACGCTAACTACGTGACGCCGACTGCGGCTCGAGATTACCAAAACGCTCCCGTGTCTGGTAATCTCTCACAACCTGTCAGTCGCTTGTCAGCATCGGATGCCGCCTACTCGGCCGCAAAGGATACTTCGCAGGTGGCGCCAGCCTCTTACGGCTCGATGCTCGGCGATTACGGCCACGGTTCCTATGGCGGCAACGCATGTGATACCGGTTGCGACGTGAGCGTCTATGCTTCCGCCGAAGCTTTGTGGCTGCAGCGCGGTAGCGACAAATATTTTTCGCTTTCTCAAAACACCTATCTGCCCGATTTCGATTATGAACTAGGCGGCCGCTTTACAGTCGGGCGGCTGTTCAACTGTGTCGACGGTTGGGAGGGGGTCTACACGGGTCCTTATAAATGGGAACGCCAGTCGATCGTGGATGGTGCAGGCAGCCTGCAAAGTCGACTGGTCGCCAATGGCGGTTATACTCCGGCTGAGATTGATACATTCAATAACGCCAACCGACATGTTCAGATTTGGGATTCCGAGCTGAATAGCTTTGAAATCAATCGTCGCTGGTGGAGCTGGGATGTATTGTCGACTCTCATCGGCGTCCGCTACGTCGATTACAACGAGGACTTTGTGCTGCAGTCGATCAGTTCTCGCGGTGTTGGAACGTATCGCAACCAAGTCAAAAACCGCATGGCGGGTGCCCAAGTCGGGGCCGACCTGCTGTATCCGGTGAGCCTCCGGACGAACGTGGGCTTCCGCGGTAAAGCGGGCGTGTATGCCAACTTTGACGAAAATAATGTGCACCTGCAAAACGGGGCCATCACGATCTTGAACGCCGGCGACAACAGCGTCGACGTGGCCGGTCTGGTCGAGATGGGGATCTTTGGCAACTATCAAGTTGTGCCGAGTGTGCGTTTGACTGCCGGTTATGAATTCTGGTACATGCCAGGCGTAGTCACCGTGCCCGGCCAGAGTCCGCAGACGATCAACCCCTCGACGGGCACGCGGTTGGAAAACGACGACGAGCTATTCCTGCACGGTGGCAGCGTGGGAGTGCAAGTGCTGTTCTAAGCAGCCAAGTCGCACTCGGCCGATTGCCTTTACAGAATCAAATTCTGCATAACGCGGTCTCCTCAACGGATGCCGCGTTTTTTATTAGAATGCTTGAACCCAGCCAGGCATATTGCCGCGCAGCCAGTGGGTGCACACCACCCTGCCCCGCCCTCGAGTCTACTGAAATATGATACGCCAGATTTTGAATTCCTGGAGAGAAAATCGGGGCAACCTACTAGTCCTGCTCGGCTTGCTAGCTGGACTGCTGATGTGCTTGATATGGTATTTCCAACTGGTTCCCGACGTGGCCTTGCTGAATCGCCGCGTTCCAGGAACATTGGTTTCCACCGCCTCGCGGCCGAATTCCAGTTCGCTGGTGGCTATCGTTCGCAGTCCGCTTCGCAAGACGCTCCACACCAGGGCTGGCCAGGCTTCTAGCTGGAGCGAAGTTCCACAAGCCATCGTCGAGGTCTATGCGCCCCACGATCCCCTGCCCCCTCAAGCCGCCCCGCTGCTGATTCAATCGGTTTCGCTGCGCGGCGACGGTGTTCCGGTAGCGGTCGTATTTAGCGATCTGCAGCCCGGCAGGTATGCCGCCGTGGCTTATATTGACGTCAACGACAGCGGTGCCTTGGACACGTATCAGGCCGACGGCGAGACAATCGCGGAGCCCTTTTGCGTCGCCCGCCTGCTCGGGCCGGCCCGCGACTCGGCGGCTGAGCAGGTCGAGCCCGCCCCCAGGCAGGCCTCGAAGCGGTCCGCTGCCGTGGCGGACGCCGCCCCACTCAGCTCCAAGGACCCATTGCCTGACCCGCCGGCTGCGACAGCTAAGTTATCAGATAAGGCGACAGATAAAACGGAAACGGCCACAGATAAAGCTGCTGAGCCGCTGCCGCTGGGTGTCTTTGAAGTTACCGCCGGGCAAGCTACTGTGATTGTCCTCGATTTCGATGTCCTGGACTGACCGCGTTAATCGCGGCGCAGTGAAAAGGTCATGTAGTGCAGGCCGGTGTCCTCCTCCACTAAAAAGCCGCCGCTGGGGGCCAAGTATTTAGCAATCACGGAAAACGGTGGCAGTTCGCGACTTTCCAAAGCCGACAGCAGAGCTTTGAAAAACCCATTGTTTTCGGCCAGCCCCTTGAGCCGTTCGCGGTTCTTCGGATCGCGGGCTAGTTCGTAAAACAATTGCAGCGATTCCTCGGGGCGTCCAAAGGAAATCGCCGAGCACTCTCGGTCCTGAAGCTGAGCCGAGATGCGGTCGGAAATCAATTGATATTCGAGCGAATCTCTCAGCGCGGCGCTGCCGCCGGCCGCACAATCGGCCACCTGCCGCAGCATGTAGCGGCTGTCGGCTATCACCACGTAGTCTTCGATCATCGCAATGCAGATTTCAGGTTGCCGAATCGGTGCGTCGCTGTCGGTACTGGAACCGTTGGGTACGAACACGTGAGCGGTGAGCTGTCCGAAGCCTTCGGTCTTGATCTCTTGACGCTCTCCTTCTATTCGTTTCATGATTTTTGGGAGCACATTGTTCTTGAAGTACTCGGGGTTCTTCAAACGCAGCGCGTAAACATTCGATCCGCTATTGATTCGCACTGGCCTTACGAAGCCTTGGAATATGGTCACCCGGCCTTCCAAGTTGTCGAGCACGTCCTTGCGGAAATTCAGCTCCAGGCGTTTGTCGAGCTCTGCAAAGACTTGCTGGTTCAATGCGTCGTCGCCGCGAAACTGGTTGTAAAGCCGCTCCACGCCTTGCAAGGTCGACGCCAAATCCCAATTGATAGTGGAGTAACCAGCCACCGAATCGGGTACCCAGGTCTCCGGGGCCGTTGAGCCCGTCTTGGGACGCAACAAACTTAGCACGCCCCGCCGCGGACTGCTGAGCGACAGGTGCAGGTGGCTGATCGAATCAAAATCGGGAGGGGCGACGATGACGCTGCCTCCCACCGCCTCGATGCCATCGATTCCCAGGGCGGGCAGCATGGCTAAGACCATGGTGGTCCCGGCGTTCTTGGGAACGAACTGCTTGACGATCTCCAACGGGTCGACATACCAGGAGATCTGCGGCCGCTCACCAGAGGTCCCCACGCACCGAGCCATCAAAGACGTGAACTTGCGATTGTCGGTCAAGGCACTGGCGGCCGCTTGGTTCAACCACCGCGAGGCGAGGGCCTCGATGTAGTCTGCATCGGAGGTCGCTACCAGTACACCGTTGTCGATGAAATATGCAAACTGCTGACGCCGCCGCTCGCGGTGTTGATAGCGATGCAGAGTCAACCGATCAAAAGCCTTTTCTTCGTGGTCCATCTGTTCGGCGGAATCATGAATGCGATTGAGCAGCAACTGCACGCTGGTAATCTCTTGCCCGGCGTCGAGCAGGATGGCGATGGCCGGACCAGGATTCTCATTTTCGCCAGCTTCGTCGTCATCGGTTTTATTTCCTTTCCTGTCTGCTCGGTGTCGATCGTTGGGCAGCAGACCGATGGCCAGCTCGCCGCTGGGGATCGAGAGCAGCTCATCCAAGTTCAGTCCAATTGCCGACTGGATATCCGCGGTATTGCGGACCAACGAGCCGTAGAACTCGGCCAGGATCGGCCGCAGTTGATCGTCGTTGGCCAGCTTGCCCATCGAACTGCGCTGCAAATCTGCTTTCAACTGCTGCACGTCGCTGATCCGCACATAGGCCAACGTCTTTTCCGGAAAGAGTTGTGGTGCCGTTAGCCCTGCGACGGGAGGAGAGGCGGTCTCCTGGGCAGAGCTGCGAGTTGTCCCGGAGACCCACAGCAGCAGGCAAGTGGTTGCCAAACAGGTAAGCTTGCAGCAGTACACGTTAGTTTCCTTGTGGAGAGGGGGCCGCACTTAGCCGGCAAAGTAATCTGCCGGATCATTATGCACCGGGGCGATGCCAATGCACAATATAAGCGGTAACATCCCTACACAACGATACTTGGGAGAACGATTCAGCAAAAAGTATGGCCAGCGACGATGATGGTTGGTGGTACTCTCAGGCCAATTCCCCTGAGCGGCCTCGCCCTGCCGTGGAACACGCTGGTCTGGTTATAATAAGCAGTGCAGGTGGCCTCTCATGGAACGCACTTTAGGAAACACGAGCATGTCGCATACAATCCGAGCTCAGTACTTACGTCTACCCAGTTCACTGCATTTGGTGTGGGCTGCCGTAGGTGTCTACCTGCTCCTGGCTCCCACTGCCCTCGCGCAGAGTAACATGGGCGGTTTCGGCAACTTCGGCCTCGGTAGCAGCTCGGGTTTCGGTTCCTTGGGCAGCCCGAGCGGCGGTGGTGGGCAGGCTACTGGCGGCGCGGGGGGGCAAGGTGGCATGAGCGGTATGGGTGGCATGAGCGGCATGAGTGGCATGGGAGGTCAAGCTGGTGCCATGCCTAGCCTTGGCGGCGGCGGGCCACTCGGCAGTGGCTTTGATGCGGGTTTCGGTGCCACGCAGATGGCTAGCAGTCTAGCCACCGCTGCAGCGGTCAGCCGCATAGCCGGTTCGTCCATGGGAGGGCGCGGAGGTTTTGGCGGCGGTCGCGGTGGCTTCGGCGGTCAAGGTGGCTTTGGCGGAAACAACGCTAATCAGAACGCTCAGAATGAGAACAAAGTCCGGGCGGTGATTCGCATTGGTTTTCCAGTGCAGCGCCCCACCAGCAGCTACACCGCCGGAGCTATCAACCAGCGCTTTGCTGCCATGCCGCTTCCGCCGGGTGTCGCCGGCGTGCAGATCAGCATGGATGGCCGAACCGCTGTGCTTCAGGGTCAAGTTCAGTCGATGGAAGATGGGAACTTGCTCGAGCGTCTGTTATCGCTTGAACCCGGCATCGATGGCGTGCGGAATGAACTGAGCGTAGCCACAGCAGTCGGTCCATCTGAAGTAGTCCCCGCCCCGGCGCCTCAGGGCTAGCTCTCTGTTGCTCAACCTTAAAGCCACTGGCCGCGGCTGGAACCGATGCGGATGATAGCCGCCCGCACGGCTCGGAACAGCAGTCGCGGCAACATGCGGAGCAAAACCCCACCACTAGATGCGACTCTCTAAGCGGGTTAGTCACGACGATGGTGAACAGCGCCGAACCCAATGAAAACCAAGGGGAAACGCATGTTTCCCCAGAGAAAATGCAAGTGAGGGTGCTGGGACTTGAACCCAGGACCCACGGATTAAAAGTCCGATGCTCTACCGACTGAGCTACACCCTCAACAATTACAGAGGCAATTCTATCGGCAAGTCGACAGCCTGCAAGCCAACTAAGCCAATGAAACTGGCTAAAACCTAGGATGGTGCTCCGGACGCAGCTACAAGCGGCGCAATTTGTTGGCTACTCTAAGGCGAGGCCGGCGCTGCGCCATTCCGGGACACTAAAGCGCAGGCGCTGGGATTTGAAGCGATTGTCGACGAGCCATCGATTGCCGGCATAAGCGGCAGCACAGAAGGGCCCTCGGCAGTAGACGTACATAGGCAGAGTTTTGGGAAGCTTGCTCGAGAGCTGGGCTAAGTCGTCGAAGGGGATGCTACGCGCCTTGGGCAGATGCCCTTGATCGTATTCGCCCCTGGGCCGCAGATCGACCAAGGTAAATCGTCCGCGATCGAGCTTCTCGCTGAATTCGCTGGCGGTCATCGGCGAGAGAGATTCATCGGAATCAAAGGTTTCGCGCATGACCTCTCTAATGCTGGGCACGACGACTTCACCCAGGTCGCGAAAGCGCAGCCACAACTCGGCGACTCGCGGATCGGCCAGCGAGCAGAATACGCTGCGGCCGCGCTTATCCGCGCTGATCAGGTGCGCCTTTCGCAAGACCTTTACATTCGCGCTGGCCGCGGCGAGTGACTGATTGGTCAGTCGCGCTAGTTCGTCGATCGGCTTCTCGCCTTGGGCCAACAAGCTGAGCATCTTCAGCCGATGCGGGTTGGAAAGTGCTCCGCCGACCTCAGCCAGTTGCTGGTAGATGGTGTTTTGCGTGTGTTTATCAAGCATCGCCAACGGTTCTCCCGGTTCTCCCTTAGCCTCGCCAAGCTTGGCGGAAGCATCGATCGGTCTATTAATCATAGCTCGGCGAGCCGCTGTGGCCGTTGCGGGCTCGCGCATCCGCCCGCCTGCTAGTTGGTGTGCACTACGCAAGTCGGTCTGCAATGCATTGCCGCTTGGCCTGAAGCGCCTCCGCTTAGGCCGCGCACCGAGGGCGGCGGATTGTTTGCAGCATAACTGAGCTCGCAATAAAGGTCAATGGATTGTTTGAGTAAAGGGGTTGCCCGTGGCGAGCCGATAGCCTACCATAGACATACTCAAATGGTTTGTTGATCATTTGTTTATTGCAATCGCTGGGGTGGAGCGGGTTGCGGGTGCCCGTGCGCTCGACCTCGATTTGCTCCCCGTTCACTTTTTCCACACTCCAAGGGACACTAGCATGACCGCTTTCAATCGCCGCGAAATTCTCCAACACTCCGCTGCCCTGGGTCTGGGACTCAGCTTGGTCGCTACCCGCGGCACGGTGGTCCGCGCAGCGACCGATGGGTCGGGAAGCAAACCTCCGGCGAATATTGTGCTGGAAACGGTCGAGTCGGGCGGCCTGTCGCACTACTCCTATTTCCTGGCCGACAAGCAAGCTGGCGTAGCTGTGGTGATCGATCCGCGCCGCGACGTGCAGGCCTATCTCAATTTGGCCAAGCGACACGACGTCGAGATCACGCATGCGATCGAGACCCACGTCCACGCAGATTTTGTATCCGGTGCGCGCGAGTTGGCTAAGCGTACGGGCACGGCCCAAATCGTAGCTAGCGTCGAAGGCGATCCGGGATATGGATTTCACATCGACCGCAAGGTCAAGCATGGCGACGAGCTGAAGATCGGCGGCATTCAGCTACGCTGTATCCATACGCCGGGCCACACCCCTGAGCACATGTCGTACTTGGCATCGAGCCAGCAAGGCGGTAAAGCCTGGGCCTTGTTCACCGGCGACTTTTTGTTCATCGGTAGTATCGGGCGACCCGATTTGATGGGCGTCCAAAACACAGACTCCTTGGCTAAGGCCCTCTATCGCAGTGTGCAAACCGCTTTCGAGGAGTTGCCTGGCGAGCTGATGATCTACCCGGCACACGGTCCCGGCTCTCCCTGTGGCGCGGGCATCAAAGCCCCTGAAGGCGATCCCGCGCTGGCCAAGGAGCGCAAGGGCAATCCATATTGGCGGATGAACAGCCAGGACGTGTTCATCGAAGCTCTGCTGAGCGCTCAACCACCGGTCCCGTATTACTGGCCGCGAATGAAGAAAATCAATGCGGCGGGTCCAGAAATTTTAGGTGGTACTCCACAAATCGAGCTGCTCGCGCCCGCTGCGTTTGCGGAGATGGTCGAGTCGGGCAGTGCGCAGATCCTCGATACGCGTTCGATGCACTCCTTCGCCGGTGGGCACATCCCGGGAGCGATGAATATTGGCTATAACGAGGTGCTCTCGATGTGGGGTGGTTGGATGCTCGATCCCGACAAGCCGATCGCTATGATCAAACCGGCGCAAGGCAACTTCAATGACCCGCTGGATTGGCTGTCGCGCGTGGGACTGACCAACGTCAAAGCAGGGCTCAAGGGAGATATGAAGGCGTGGGTCAATTCGGGACGCAAGTTTGATTCGTTTAAAACGATGTCCGTGCACGAGGTCAAGGATGCTTTTCCATCCGACAAGCTGACGCTGCTTGACGTCCGCCAGCCTCCCGAATGGGACATGGGCCATATCCAGAGTGCGCAGTACATGTTCTGGCCTGAGATCCCCAAGCGACTCGGCGAACTCGACAAGAGCAAGCCAGTCATTGTGTACTGCGGTAACGGTTACCGCGCAAGTGTGGGCGTGAGCGTGTTGCGCGCTAACGGTTTCGATGCGCGAACGGTTCCCGGATCGTGGGACGCGTGGACAGCCGCCGAGTACGAATCGGTCAAACCAGCTCAGCCCGGCAGGGCCAGCGATACACAGCGGACTGCGTAGAGGGGCTGCACAGACGCGCTGCGCAGAAGGCCTGCTCGCGCGCGTCCTTACCTGCGCGTTTGA
>JBEBXX010000006.1:0-14261 GCA_040391435.1 Aureliella helgolandensis
TTAGGCCTTTGGCCCGAAGCGCCCACAGTTTAAAGCTGGGAGCGTACCCAGCCTCGCAGGCTAGGTACGGAATAATCGTTGAGTCGTTCGTCTGAGATGGCGGTACGACCTATTACTTCTTCTCTAGTTTGCCGAAGTCGCCGGCGGTGACGACGACCAAACGCTTGGGTTCGATGTAGTTGCGCAGAGCGGCATTGACGGCTTCGATGTCGAGTTCGGCGATACGCTTTTCGAACTGGGCATAGTATTCCATCGTGCGTTCGGCAAATATCGTGCTGGCGATCAGCGATGCCAGCGCGCGATCTTGGGTTCGGTCGAGCTGCTCGCTTTGCAAAGATCCTTGCTTGGCGTCATTCAGTTCACTGGCGGTGATGCCGTCTTTCAGCAATAGCTCTATCTCCTCGGCGATTACCTCGACGACTCGATCGCGATTCTCGGGATTGGTAATAGCAAAGATCGTCAGCATGGTTCGCGCGTCGACCGGGTGGGCATTGATTCCACTCCCCACGCTGTACGAGAGCCCTTCCTGTTGGCGCACGCGGTCCCCCAGGCGACTGGACAGTGCACCGGCTCCCATGACGTAGTTGCCGATGATCAGGGCTGGATAGTCCGGATTGTCGTCGCGCATGGCGATCTGCTCACCCGCATAGTAGACGGCATTGGCTTTATCCGGTGTGAGAATCTCTTCGGTCTGGCCGGCAATATCGGTTAGGGCGGGCTGTGCGATGCGGACTTGTTCGACATTGGAGGTCCAGTCGGCAAAGATTTTTTCACTAGCTGCTTCAAGCTCCTGTGGGTCGAAATCGCCGACAGCGGTTATTTCGCCGTGGGTTCCGTTGAGCTGGGTGGCGTGCAATTCTGCAATCTGCTCGATCGTCACTTCGCGAAAGCGTGCGATGCGCTCTTCTAGCGTGGGCACGTAGCGAATGTTCGAGGGCTCGAATGGTGCTAAAGCTCGCCGAACAGCCAGACCTGCCAGTACGCTCGGCTCGGTCATACGAGCTTCGGTGCTGGAGATGGCTTGTCTGCGAATGATCTCTAGTTCATTGGAGTCAAAGGCGGGCTGCCGCAGGATTTCACCGATCAACGGCATCAATTCAGGCAGTTTGTCGCGCTTGGTCTCGATCGACACACTCAGCAGGCCATTGGTGCCGGAGAATCTGACTTGAGAGAGTAGATCATCGATGCGGTCAGCCAATTGTTCGTGGTTGAGCTGTTTTGTGCCGCGCATTAGCATCTCGGGCATAAAGTCCAGTGCGTCGACGTAGGGAAACAGCGATTCCTCGTTGCCGTAGCGCAAATTGATTTCGATGTTGACCGATCCGCCGCGCGTCTTTTTGGGGAGCCAAGCTGTTTTAATGCCAGTGCTCAGCTCTCCGCGCACGATGCGAGCTTCGATGGCAGCCGGATCGGGGTCGAACTGCTCTCCCTGTTCGATGTCCCCGCGACCCTCGTAGCCGGCCAACAGTTCGCTCAGATTTGGCTTGACGGGCATCTCGATACGTTGGCTGGTTTCAGACGGGATAAACAGCCCCACGGTGCGGTTATTGCGCGTCAGAAAACGCTCGGCTGCGGCGGTGCAATCGTCAGGTGTTAACTCTTCCACAAAATCGCGGAACAGGAAGTACAATCGCCAATCGCCCTGTGCCGCCCACTCGCTGAGTTCAACCGCGATGCTCTTGGTGTCCGTGGCGCGCAGCTCGCGATCCTTTTGAAACTGGGTCTGCGCTCGTTTCAGCT
Source organism: Aureliella helgolandensis (assembly GCA_040391435.1). Lineage (GTDB taxonomy): Bacteria > Planctomycetota > Planctomycetia > Pirellulales > Pirellulaceae > Aureliella > Aureliella helgolandensis_A. The sequence continues at coordinate 1,741 of JBEBXX010000006.1, forward strand.
CTTCGGGCGTAATGGGCGCTTCACCAACCTCTTCGACGGTTTGCAAGAGCGTTTGCCGCGCGGCTTCAATGGACTTTTCGACCGGAACCTGTGCCGTGAACATGATCAGGCCTGGATCATGCAGTGCCAGCGACATGGTCGAAGTGCCACTTGCCAGCTCCGGTAGGACCAGTGCGCGATACAGTCGCCCGCTGGGTTCGCTGCCAAAGATATATGCCAACATCTCTACAGCGGCGAACTCTCGATTGGCTCCGCTGGGAACGTGGTAGGCTACGTTGATCAACTGCGTGTTTCCCACGCGGCGGAGCACGACGGTGCGCTCTCCATCCTGGGCAGGTTCGGTGGTGTAGGTGCGATCGAGTGGCGCATCAGGGGCTTGTAGCGCACCGAAGTATTTTTCGACCAGCTCCAATGCTTCGGCTTCGTCGAATTTGCCCGCCACGACAAGCATGATGTTGTCCGGGCGATAAAACTTGCGGTAGAAAGCCTGTAGGCGATCGATGGGCACGCGTTCGATATCGCTTTGGTTGCCGATGGTGCTGCGGCCGTAGTTGTGCCAGTCGTAGGCAGCAGACTGCACGCGTTGCATCAAGATCCGGTTGGGGCTGTTCTCGCCACGTTCAAACTCGTTGCGGACAACAGTCATCTCGGAGGCCAGATCCTCACCTTTGACAAAGCTGTTCATCAAGCGATCGGCTTCTAGACGAATAGCGAACTCTAAATTCTCGCTGGCCTGTTCGGCTGTCGCGGCGGGAAGCGTTTCGTAGTAGTTGGTGCGGTCCAGCCACGTGGTTCCATTGAAGTCGGCACCGCGGTTTTTGAGAGCTTCCGGTGGCTTGGGATGGCTGGGCGTCCCCTTGAAGAGCATGTGCTCTAAGAGGTGAGCCATGCCGGCTTCGCCGTATCCCTCATGCCGCGAGCCGACGAAGACTGTCATGTTGACCGTCACCATCGATTTGCTGTGGTCGGGAAAAAGTAGGACCTGAGCCCCATTGGCCAAACGAAACTCGGTGATGCCTTCGATCGAAGTGATCTTCTGAGCTGTGTCATCCGCAATGGACATGGAACTTCCCGATAGAGAAACGAGTATTGAAATTGCCGCCGCAAGTGGCAGCCAGTGTTTTGCAAAGCGTCTGCTCATCCTGGTTCTCACAAATCTAAGGGTTCTGGCTATCGAAAGGCAGCGGCTTAAAGCCCGGCTGCGGTGCGCGCAGGGGGCGACGATGTGTCGAACCGACAGGCGTCAGTGGCGTGGCTGGTAAGGGCATATACTGTGGAGCCTCGATATGCATGCGCAAAGGGCCGTAGCAGTGATTGAATTGCTCTATGAATTCTTGCAATTCGCTCTCGGGCAAACAGATCGCACCAATGACCCGCGAGTCTTGACGGATAGTACCCGAGAGCGGTTCTCGCCAAAGGCTGGAAGACATGAACGTATGCCTGTTCAATGGGGACGGTATAGGGTGGACTGGATGTATGGGACGAGGCTGAGCGTAGGGCTGGAGAGCTATCGAGTCGCGTTTTTAACTGGTGAGCGCGCCTGGTGCACAGGCACTGAATCAACCAGAGCATGCGCGCATGGTGGAATTCTAACGTGTTGGCGGGTCGGCGGCTATCGAGCTGAAAAAACTTCCACCCATTGCCGCAACCTCTCAGGGCATAGCCCACTGCGCCGATCCCCCGCACATACCGCCCCGCGAATGGCGATCGCCGCAATTGGCAAACTCATTAAGTGGGGCAGGTCCTGCAAGGCCAAGCTGCCGGCTACCACGGTTTGCCTGCCACTGGCAGCAGCCAGTCGCACGATCGATTCCAGCGCAGCCGGGCTCATCCAGTCGAGCAGTCTGCGGCCATCCTTGGTAAATGTATCGATCAGCATGTAGCGTGGCCCACTGAGGTCCGTTGTTCCAGCGTTGGTCCTAGTCAGGTTATCAGACAGCCTGGCGGGGAGCGTGCGTGCAGACCACTGCTGCAGAGTGCTAGCTACTTCGATAACTTGGGCAGGTGCCGGGGCGTGGCAGGCGAGATGATCGGCATAGATCACTGGTACCAAGTCCGCGCCGGCCATGCGCACGTTAGCGTATAGTTGCCCGAGCTGCTCGGGCCAAATAGGCGAGTCGCGCAGCCCGGACAAACCGACTTTTAGCAAAGGAAAATAGCCCGCCAAGCATACAGCTACAGTTGTGGGAGCGTCTCTCAGTTCGCCCACCGCGGCGCTGGAGATCCGCTCGGCCGAGCCGCCCTTAAAATGCAATGTTTCGGCCACGGCGGCCGCAGTCGCCTGATCGGCGGCTCCCAGGGAACCAGCATCGGGGTTCTTTAAGTCGACCCACTCCACGCCGCTCTGTACGGCCATCTGCGCTTCATGTCCGCTGCGGACGCTGACCAACAAGCGTGGCGCGACACCTGGGAGTTCTAGTTGGGACGAGGAGGCTGATGGAATAGCTGTGCTCACGTGTGCGTGTCCAAAATGTGCTGCAAGCCAACTTGGCAATGCGGGAAAGGGCGGTTTTAATGGTGCCTTGTGCTTGGTGCGGTTTGCTCGCAGACTGGCGGACGCGTCGTCGAATTGTAAAATTCTGGCTGGACCCATGGTTACAGCCAAGATGACGATCGTCAGATCCGGGCTTAATCCTATTAGAACATGTTAGAGACAACGCGTGAATTACAGGCTGATAAGCACACTCGGCGAACTTCCAGAATTGCTGGCCGCTATTGAATCGGCCGATCTAGTCGGAATGGATACAGAGTTCGTCGCCGAGGACTGCTACCGACCCGACCTGTGCCTGCTTCAAGTCTCCACGCGGAGTGAGGTATTCATAGTCGATCCGCTGGCGATCGAGGATTTGTCGGCAGTCTGGCAACTGTTCGTCGACGGCCAGCGCACGGTTGTCGTGCATGCCGGCCGGGAAGAGATATTGTTCGCCTATCGCAGTACAGAACAATCGATCCCCAAGCTGTTCGACGTCCAGTTGGCGTTGGGTTTGTTAGGTGGCGAGTTCCCGGCCTCCTACGGCAAACTTCTGCAGCGCATGCTGGGCGAGAGTGTCCCCAAGGGAGAAACTCGCACCGATTGGCGCAAACGACCGCTGTCGGCGGCGCAGCTCGATTACGCGGCCCTGGATGTGCTGCATCTACCCCAACTGCACGATATGCTCTCCGACGAACTGGACAAGCTCGGGCGTTTGCAGTGGTTGCATGATGAGATGCTTCGTCGGCAAGCCAATCTGCTCGAGACGCAGTTGCAGGAGGGCTGGCACAGAATCTCGGGAGTCCACTCACTGTATGGCAAACAGCTAGGCGTGGTGCGCGAACTCTGGTTGTGGCGTGACCAGCGAGCGGAGCAAAAGAATATGCCCGCGCGCCGTGTTTTGCGCGACGATCTGATCATCGAGCTAGCCAAACGCGGATCTGCCGACGAAAAGAAGGTGGCACACATTCGCGGCTTGCATCATCCCGGCTTTCAGCGTTTTATCCCGGAGATCGCCGAGTGCATCGCGCGCGGACTGCGCGGCGAGGTGCCGACGCACGCTGGGCCGAACTCCGGCAAGCTGGCCCGACCACCTGCTCTACTGCAGCAATTTTTAACCGCAGCCATGTCCTACCTGTGTCGCACTCACAGCATATCGCCCACTATCGTCGGCACTTCCGATGACGTCGGCCGCCTAGCCTCGTATTGGATGAGCGGCGCCGTGGTCGATGAGAGCGATCCCGATTATCCGCAGTTGCTGCGCGGCTGGCGTGGCGAGCTAATAGGACGACCGCTATACGACATCTTTTCTGGCAGACTTGCCCTGCGTGTGCAGGATCCCCAAGACGATATGCCACTGAGTCTGTGCGATGCCGGGGCGGGGCTCGAATCGTCGGCGTCTCTGATGAGCTAACGCGAGTCACTGCCGGTCTATTTCATCCTAAGGAGAACAACATGACCACTGGCTTTGGAATTATCGGTTGCGGCATGATCGCCAAATTTCATGCGCGGGCCATCGCAGACTTGGACAACGCGCGGTTGGTCGCCTGCTACAACCGAACCGCTCCCAAAGCTGATGCGCTGGCGGCCGAATTCGGTGGCGAAGTCTACACCGACCTAGAGCAAATGCTCGCCCGCGAGGATCTGCACGTGGTGACCATTTGCACGCCCAGCGGTGCGCACAGCGAACCGACGATCGCCGCCGCCAAAGCCGGCAAGCATGTGATTGTCGAAAAGCCGCTCGACGTCACCCGTGAACGCTGCCAAGCCATGATCGACGCCTGCTCACAGGCCGGAGTCAAACTGGCGACGATCTTCCCCTCACGCTTTCACCATTCCAGCCAGTTGATGAAGCAGGCGGTCGATCAAGGGCGGTTCGGAAAGCTCGCTCTAGGAGACGCCTACGTCAAGTGGTTCCGAACTCAAGAGTATTACGATAGCGGCGCTTGGCGTGGCACATGGAAAATGGATGGCGGTGGTGCGCTGATGAACCAAGCCATCCACAGCGTCGATCTGCTGTTGTGGCTGATGGGTCCGGTGGCTGAAGTCATGGCTCATACCGCGACACTAGCGCACGAGAGGATCGAAGTGGAAGATGTGGCCACCGCCACGCTGAAATTTGCCAATGGCGCGCTGGGAACCATCGTGGCGACTACCGCCGGTTTCCCCGGCTCACTAAAACGCATCGAGCTGAGCGGATCGCAGGGGACGGCCATTCTAGAAGAGGAAGACATTATTAAGTGGGAATTCGCTCAGGCTCAACCGCTAGATGCCGAGCTGCGCGAGGAGATGCAAGGCCGCACTAAAACCGGTGGCGGAGCCGGTGACCCGGCAGCCATCGGACACCACGCCCACACGCTGCTGTTCCGCGATTTCCTGGAGGCTATCGAACAAGACCGCGCACCAAGTATCGATGGTACCGAAGGCATGCGCAGCGTTGAATTAATCCTGGCCATCTACGAGAGTGCCAAAACCGGAAAGCGCGTCGTGCTAGCTAAGTAAAGGACCGCGGAGCGGTCCACGACATTGTGATTCTTAAGCAGCCCGCCAAGCCGTCTGCTAATATATTCAGTTGATTCTTATGTTCGACTGAAAGAGGTGGTGTCCAATGGCTTCTAGGTTGCACTGGTGGATGGTATGTGCTGCGGGAATATCCGCTCTGGGAGCCTGCACAGGCTGGGCCGATGAGCTACCGCGTTCAGGTATAATTCTACATCTCGACGCGGCGGACCTGTCTGGGCCGCTGGCCAATAGCGAGCCTGAGAGCGAGCCTAAACAGGGACCGAGCGCACAGCCAGATGCTGACACGCCGCCCCAACCAGCCGTTGCCAAGTGGCTCGATCGCTCGACGGCCGCGCGCGAGTTCGTGCAGCCGGCTACCCAGAGCCAACCGCAGCGCGTTGTGATCGCCGGCCATCCGCTGGTTCGCTTTGACGGCCAAGATGACCATCTGCTGTGCACCACTGCGGCTGAAGCCGACTCGCTCGCCGCCACCGATGCACTGACGCTCTTCATCGTCGCCGCACCACATGAAAATCTGGGGGGCTTTGCCAGCTTCTTTGCGACCAGTGCAGCCGGCGAGCAGGATTATCAAAGTGGACTTAATGTAGATCTCGGGCCCACGGCTACTCGCCAACTGCAGTGCATCAATGTAGAGGGCACAGGTTTTGGCGGGGCTCGCAATCTGCTTTCCGGTCCTGGCTTCCCGCTTGGAACGCTGCACGTTATGCAGTGCGTGATTGATCCGGATCGTGAGCGGGTCGAAGTCTCCGTGGATGACCTGCCGCCAGCGGTGCGTCCCAAGCAGCCCGGGGCCATCGCTCTGCATGACTGGGCGATCGGTGCGCGGTTATTGAACGACGCGGCGGGCCAGCGGCAGATGCGTGGCTTTCTCAAAGGGGACATTGCCGAAGTTGTGGCCTGGAATCGTGTACTGAGCCTTGAAGAGCGCAAGCAAGTGCTGGGCTACTTGCAATCCAAACACGCTGCCGTGGCCGAAGCCCTGCCCGACAGCTTGCGCGTGCCTGAACCAGGAGTGCCTTTGGTGCGCATTGAAGATGCACCGCTCATCCAGATGTTGATGCCTGGCTTCACCGTCCGCGAGCTGCCAGTGGAATTGACCAATGTGAACAATGTCCGCTATCGCCACGACGGCCGCCTAGTAACGCTGGGCTATAACGGCGACATCCATTTGTTATCCGACACCGACGGCGATGGTCTTGAGGACCAGGCGACTATTTTCTGGAAGAATGCCGGCAGCGTGCGTGGGCCGCTGGGATTGCTGCTAACGACCAAAGGGGATCCACGTGGCAACGCCGCATTTGTGCCGAGTAAAGGCAAAGTGTCGATGTTCGTCGATCGGGACGGCGATGATGTAGCAGAGGATGAAGTTGTAGTGGCCCAGGGATGGAAGGAGATTCCCCAAAACGTAGATGCGGTAGGGATCGCCATGGACTCCGCCGGGGCTATCTACTTCGGCTTGGGAACCGCTGACTTTGCCGACGCCTACCAAATCGACGAACAGGGACGGTCGCATTATGATTTGTCAAGTGAGCGAGGGACGGTGCAGCGCATCGCACCTGATTTGCAGTCGCGCGAGACGATTTGCACCGGCGTAAGGTTTCCGGTCGCGATGGCTTTTAATGCCGATGGCGATCTCTTCTGTACCGACCAAGAGGGTGCGACTTGGCTGCCCAACGGGAATCCGCTGGACGAATTGCTGCACATTGTCCGCGATCGGCACTACGGCTTTCCGCCCCGCCATCCGCGTCACAACGCGGACGTGATCGATGAGCCTTCGGTGTTTGACTATGCGCCTCAACATCAATCCACCTGTGGCATGTTCTTTAATGACGCAACGGCGGGGCAACCCATATTTGGTCCTGAGTCGTGGCGTGGGAATGCGATCGTGTGTGGCCAGTCGCGTGGGAAACTGTATCGTACTCAGCTCGCGAAGACGCCGGCGGGCTATGTGGCGACGACTCAATTGTTGGCTCGCTTGCAAATGCTCACTGTCGATGCCTGTTTAGCTCCCAACGGCGATATTATCGTGGCCTGTCACAGTGGACCGCCGGACTGGGGAACCGGTCCGACTGGCGTCGGCAAACTGTTTCGCATCTCGTATGATTCCCCGCCGCAGCCGTCGGTAGTTGCTACCTGGGCGGAAAACCGGCGGGAGGTGCGCATTGCGCTGGATCGCCCCATCGACCCCGCGCTGCTCAAGGAAGCACTGGCTGGTGTGCGCATTGACTACGGTACCAATGTCCGCGCTGGAGATGCCCTAGAAAATCTGATGCCCCCCTACGCGGTCGTGCAACGTCAGAGCGTGCAGCCGCGTTACGGACTCGGCGTGCATGCGATAGGTGTCACCAGCGACCTGCGCACGCTTATTCTAAACACCGAACCCATGCAGCCAGATGTGCACTACGCTGTCACTTTACCTTTGGCGCTGGCTGCGCATGCTGGCGATCGGGCCAGGCAGGCTCAACATCCGGCTGCCCTGGAGCAACTGCCACGACTAGATGTGGACTATGATCTGCGAGGCGTGGAGGCGCGGTGGGTTCCCGACGATGCATCGCTGCCCTCGTTGAACTGTTGGCTGCCACATGCGCACTGGGATGTAGTAGGACCATGGCTGCAGGGGAGTAGGATGCACGAAAACTTCTTCGCTGCGGTAGCTGCAGGTGGAGGGGAACTGCACATTTCCACGCAACTTAATCTCAAGGACATTCTTCGCCCAGCCGTGCAGGCGGGGGCTCAGATAGATTACCAATGGCCGGACGAAGTGGTGTTTGTTCAGATCGAAGGTGCCACCGCGGTGGACGCTGTGGGAGCAGCGCACGGTCTAGTGCGGTTGGATTCCGGTGACGGGCTGCCTGGTCACCGCATTAGGGTCAACCCAGAGAGTGACCCTTGGCTGCCAATGAATATACGCGTCCGGCTCGCAGCCGGCGAGACACCCGCATTAGCTCTTTCCCTATGGACCAACGAGGACGATCGGCCGCGGGCCATACCCGTTGATCGCTTTGGACTACCCTGGCTAAACGCAGCGAGAACTCGAATAAATGAAGCGGCGACGCAGGAAGCTTCGCAGATTGCTGAGCTCGAAGGAGGTAACTGGGGCAGAGGTAGACGCGTGTTCCACAGTCAAGCGGCCGGTTGTTTCAAATGCCATGCCTTGCAAGGCGTCGGGGCTAAGCTAGGTCCGGACCTGAGCAATCTCCGTTTTCGCGATTATGCCTCAGTCATGCGCGACATTGAGCATCCCAGTTTTTCGATCAATCCGGACTATGTGGGGCACGTGGTGTTGCTGCGCGATGGACGAGTACTCACGGGAGTCTTGCGCACTAAAGATGGAGCGACCGTGATCGGCAACCAACTGGGAGAGGAGCAAATATTGGATGACGAGCAGATCGAGAGCATTAAACCTGCCGAGCTGTCGGTCATGCCCACTGGGACGCTCGACCAATTGAATGCCGCCCAGAGTCGCGACTTGATGACCTACCTCCTGACCGCTCCACCACAGATGCCTCTCGACTCTCCTCTGCCTGCGCCGCCGATGCGGACTGCCAGCGAGGTCGCAGCTAAGCTGCAAGGTTCACTGCCGTTGCCTGCAGAGCTCGATCCGTTGAAGATCGTCTTAGTAGCTGGCGCGAAAGACCATGGGCCTGGCGAGCATGACTACCCGGCGTGGTTGGCTCAGTGGGAACAATTGATGTCAGCCGCGCCGGCGGTGGAGGTGAGTGCTGCCTGGGATTTCCCGGATGACCAACAGTGCGCTGCGGCCGACCTGCTGGTATTCTTCCAGAAGGGAACTTGGAACGACGAGCGACAATCGAAGATGGACAAATACTTTGCTCGTGGGGGCGGAGCCGTGTATGTGCACTGGGCGGTCAATGGTGACGAACGAGTAGCCGATTTTTCGCGGCGGATTGGCTTGGCGTCGCATGGTGGTCGAGTCGGCTACCGCCATGGTCCGCTCGATCTGCAGATTCATTCCACCGAACATCCCATTGTCCGTAACTTTGACAAATTGGATCTGTACGACGAAAGCTATTGGAAGCTAGCGGGAGACTCACAGCAAGTGACCGTGTTGGGCACCAGCGACGAGGAGGGGGAGCCGCGGCCACAACTGTGGACCTACGAGCAGGGACGCGGCCGAGTCTTCGTCAGCATCCCCGGGCACTACAACTGGACGTTTGACGATCCCCTATTCCGCATCATTTTGCTGCGAGGTATGGCTTGGACCGCTCGGCAGCCCATTGATCGCTTCAATGAACTCGTGCCGCTCGGCGCTCGCATGTCACAGTAACCCACTACTGCCTCCATTTGGTTCGCTGGGTACAAAATGCGTGTCGCGACTGATGGGGACTCACAGGCTGTCCAATTGCATGAAAAACTGAGAGCCCAGGGACGGCTGCAGCGCGGGAATTCAGTACGTCGATTGAGTTGGGGTGATTGAATGAGAAAGTTGGAAAGTGCCGTCGCCTGCGCAGGCCGTGACTATCGCATTGGTAGGCGTTGTGGTGCAATTCAGCCTCACGCGCTGACAAAGCCGATCAGTGTATCTGCGGCATGCCGCGGCTCGGCGTTAAACTACAGGCTGCACGTTGACTGAGCGGGCCAGTGCAAATGAGGAACGCGGGGGACGGTTCAGATGACTTATAGCGATTCTGCTTCCCATCGGGGCGGCATTTGAGAACCATACCCATAATAGCCAGGAGTCGCGGCCGCTTAGAACTCGATGCAATCTACCACTGACCAAAGTCGAGGACCAATATGGATACGCCCGCCACCACGTTCGACGTCTCACTTTGCACGCTTGAGTCAATCGCGATTGATCAACTGCCGCAAACCAGCTTGCAGCCGCTCTCAGCGGGTCGCCGACGGGGGCGAGTACTAGTCCTGGAGGACGACCCGCTACAATTGAAACTGCTGCAGCAACATTTGCAGTCAGTTGGCTTTGAAGTAGTCACCGCGACATGCATTGCTCAAGCTCGCCAGCGGCTATCCGAGAGCGGCTTGCAGATAGCTATCCTCGACGTGCAGTTGCCCGACGGATGTGGATTCGAACTGTGTGAAGAAATCGATTCCTACGCGGTTTATGCGGGGCTGCCGGTAGTCGTGCTGAGCAGTCTGCGAGAGGCGGGGGCCGTTCGCAGGACCCGCGCCTCAGGTGGCAGATATTTCTTGTGCAAGCCCTATGATCCCAACGTGCTGTTAGCGATCATCGAGCGTGCTCTGGAAGATGCGATCGACTGACTCGATCGATCAACCAGCCTGTGCCAAATTCAACTTCGACAACTCTTCTACGTAATCGCGGGCCACGTTGAGGACCTCCGTATTAAAGTAGTCGAGTTTAAAAACTTCTTTCTTCGGCAGTTGATCTTCCAACATTTTATCTTCCTCTTCGCGCTGTGCGTCTAAGTCTTCGCGGCGTTTGAGGAACACTTCGGAATTGAGCGAGACGACTTTCTCGTCCTTCTGTGTTTTAAACGTCTCGATGCGTCCCAGCAGTCTATCAAATCCGGCGGACTCGCTGACACGCTTAGTGCTATTGGTTCTGAGTGTGGACAACAGCGCGGAGTCGACCATTTTATAGTCACTGTGCCGAGCCGCTTTGACTTTGTCGTTAGGCAGGGCGTACTCCAGGTCGGCCTCGGCGTTGTCGAAGCTGGCTGTCAGGGCGGGCAGGACGATATCCGACATGACCCCCTGGCGTTGAGTGCTCATGCCATCGGGCAGATAGAACTGCTGAATGGTGATTTTCAGAGCGCCCATTTCGCCCGGGCTGCCCAGCAGTTGTTGACCGAGATCGATCAGGCTTTGCACGGTCCCCTTGCCGTGAGTGGCTGGGTCACCGACGATCAGCCCTCGACGATAGTCTTGTATGGCACCGGCCAAAATCTCGCTGGCACTGGCGCTCTCTTTGCTGGTCATGACCACGAGTGGTCCGCTCCAAGCCAAGCCGCTGTTTTCATCATCGTAGACTTGAATCTGGTCGCGTGAATCTTTGACTTGAACGACTGGGCCACGATCGATAAACAGACCGGTTAGATTGATGGCTTCAGTCAGACTACCGCCGCCATTGCGACTGAGATCCAGTACGACTACGTCAACTTTCTGCGAGCGAAAATCGCTGAGAATCTTGGCCACGTCACGCGTAGTGCTCCGGAAGCCGTTGGAGCTATCGCGAGCCGCTTCCATATCCATGTAAAAGCTAGGCAGATCGATATAGCCGAATTTGAACGGGCTTCCATCGGCCTTTTGTCCATGCTCGACGACTTGGCTGCGCGCGGCACTGTCATCCAGCGTGATCTTGGCACGGGTGATTTGAATATTCGTCAGTTCACCTCCGCCGACGGGCATAACACCTAGGCGGACAACCGTGCCAGCGGTACCGCGGATCATGCCTACGACGTCGTCTAGCTTCATATCGACGACATCGTGCATCTCTCCGGAGTCCCCCTGCCCGACGGCCACGATGCGATCGCCCGGCTTCAGACGCCCATCTTTGTCAGCCGCCCCACCGGGTACGATACTGGTCAGCTTCGTGTAGCCATCCTCGCTCATCAGTTGAGCGCCGATACCATCCAGGTTGAGGCTCATCACGATGCGGAAATTCTCAAGCGTATCGTAGGACATGTACGACGTGTGCGGGTCAAAACTGCTGGTGATCGAAGTTACATACAGTTCGAGCAGTTCGTCGGCATCGGTTTGGTGCCAGCGTTTGAGTTGTGTTCGAAAGCTGCGGTGGAGACGTTCCTTGGGATCTTCATTCGGATCGCCGACGAGCATGTTGACTGCCGAGTTGCGCTCTTTGCCAGCTTGTTTATCTTTTTCAGCGCGAATGCGGTCGCTCTCGTAAACCAACAGGCGGTATTTGATCTGTTTGCGCATGCGATCGCGGGCTTCCGCTTCGTCGCGGGGATATTCGATTTCTTCGCGATCGATGATCAAATCTTCATTGATCGTGAAGTCGTGTTCTTGATCGATCAATTCATGCGCCATGGCGATGCGTTCATCGACACGCTTGAGAAATACTTTGAAAACTTCAATGGCAAAACCCATGTCGCCAGCCTTGGCAAAATCATCCAGCCGGTCGCGGTTGGCTCGAAAGCCATCGATGTCGCTTTGCAGGAAGTAGACCTTCATCGAGTCGAGCGACTTGAGCAATTGATCGAAGGCTCGCCCGGAGATTTCGTCATCGAGCGGATGCTTTGATAAGTGTTGGCTGTGCATATATTCGGCGATCGTCCTAATGATCGTTCGATCCAATGCACGACCCTGGGTCATGTCTTGCACGCGCGGATTTTCGCGTTCGGCTGGCTGGCCCGCCACCGGTCCTGCCGTTACGGCGAGGAGCGTTAGCAGCCCTAGGCAGGAAATGGCAACTGTTTTTCTAAGCATGAGCTAATATCCGAAGTCCATGAGGTTTACGTGGGTGCAGGAGAGGGCACAGGGGAAATAGAATCCCGTTGGCAGGTCACTTCGCAATGAGGATGTTAGGAAATGATAAACCCTGCGGCAACACGAATGTTGCCCAGGCTAC
>JBEBXX010000007.1:0-14186 GCA_040391435.1 Aureliella helgolandensis
GGCGACGTCCTCGATCGGCACGTTCGGATCGACGCGGTGCTGGTAGAATAAATCGATCACGTCGGTGTTGAGCCGCTTGAGCGACGCGTCAGCTACTTGCTTGATGTGGGCGGGGCGGCGGCTTTTTGGCGTCACGCCGGTAGAGGATGCCGAGCAAGCGCGGGCTCGTCTCGCCACGGATTGAAACTATCGCGCCCTGTTGCTCTGCACCTTGTGCATGGTAATCCCAAGATGAAGAAGGTTGAGCCGCTGTGTATTCCCAGGTCGGCGTTTATCCGTCAACCAAGGGAGTGCAGAGGCGAGAAAGCAAATTGGGTTCTGATAAGAACCACGCAGTGGCGACACTTGCGGTGTCGACACTGCTAAAACCCACTGCCGGATAACGAGTTGTAGCTCTTGCAGCTGCATCCATAATTGCCCGGGTAGTCGGGGTGACTGGATTTGAACCAGCGGCCTCTGCGTCCCGAACGCAGCGCTCTACCAGGCTGAGCCACACCCCGAAGTCGTCGTATTATAAGGGGCCGGGGGCAGCAATAAAGTACGCTGCAAGGGAAATGTGTATCAAAAACCAACACATCACCCATCACGCCTTGCCGGCTACTGACGGCCAATGTGTGACAGGGCCGCTCGCCGGTTGTGCATCGATGCGCACTGGTACTTAGAGCTGTGCGATCCAAGGGGCAGGGGTGAGCGCGCGTGAACAAGCTAGCAGATGCTGGAGATAGCGGTGTGGCATTTGCAGGTAGCCATTGGCAACTCAGTGATGAAGATGCGGGGGCCGTTCGAAGTATTGTTGGCTGTTTGTAGCAGTGACCGTGGATTGAAGCGGCGGCGGCGTCGATACAAGTGTCTATTAGGAGCTCTGCATGACAAATGAAAGCGGTGGCGATAGCGACCTGTCGCGCGGGGCGGATGCGTCTGAGTCGGTAGCTGCAGACAGGCCGAATCGGGTGCGCGGCGCTAGGCTCAAACGCGCGGGCCGATTGAAAGTCTACGGTGCGGCAGCGGTGGTGTTTGCTATGCTGCTAGGGATGTTAGCGGGGGCGGCGACTTTTACCTTCGGCTATGGCAAGGGTGCCAGCTACTTGAGCAACGACCCGCAGACGTGCATCAATTGCCACGTCATGCAGGGCCATATGGACTCGTGGCAGCATAGCAGCCACCATCATGTGGCGGTGTGCAACGACTGCCATTTGCCTCACAACTTCCTCGGTAAATATATCACTAAGGCCGACAACGGCTTTTTCCACTCGTTGGCCTTCACGCTTCAGAATTTTCACGATCCGATTCGCATCAAGCCACGCAATGCGCGCGTCGCGCAGAGCTCCTGTATCCACTGCCACAAGGACGTGGTGCACGCGATGCTGCCATTAGCAAACACCACGGACATGCTGTCCTGCGTGCATTGCCACAAAGATGTAGGGCATGCGCTGCGCTAAGGGACCGGACCTGAAGAAGACGGGCGTGAGACTGTTGCAGTTGCGCGCTGGCACTGTTCTATTGACAATTTTGAAATCATCCTGGATGAATTGGTGGCTCCGATGGCAGAACAACGCAAATTCGGCTTTGGTTGGTTGGTGCTTCTGACGGCCATCGTGGCTGGTTCGACCTTTGGCGTCATCGCCCTGCTGGTCAACATTTTTGAACGCAAGCAGGAAGCCCGTTCGCCATTTGTGCGCTTGGCGGAGGTGAATGAAGTCAGTTCCGATCCTGCGCCCTGGGGCTTGAATTTTCCGCTGCAGTATGAGAGCTATCTGCGGACGGCGGATACCGACCGCACCGAGCATGGAGGAAGCCAAGCCTTACCGCCGAGCAAGCTAGAGTCAGCCCCGTGGCTCAAGCGTCTGTACGCCGGGTATGCCTTCAGCGTCGATTATCGTGAAGCGCGTGGACACGCTTACATGCTCCAGGACCAGATGGCGACGAAACGCGTGTCGGACTTCAAGCAAGGCGGCGCTTGTTTGCACTGCCACGCCTCGATCATTCCAACCTACCGCCGCATCGGACTCGAGGCGATGGGCGAAACGGCTTCGGCTGAGAAGTTGGGGGAGCAATTCAATCAAGAGGCGGTCATGGCGGGCTTCAAGGCAGTCAGCCGCCAACCCTTTGAAGAGGTCTACGCGGAGTTGCTCAAAACGCCCGATCGCATGCTGCCGGCCCAGGCCGCGCGTGTCGACGGCCCTGATGACGCGCACGCCGATCCGCATTTGGGCGAAGCGCATCCGGTGTCTTGTATCGATTGCCACGAGCCCGAGACGATGAGGATTCGCGTGACGCGACCTGGGTTTATCGAAGGTATTGCCAAGCTGGCGCGCAGCGATGACCCGGTCCCACATCTGCCGAGCATTCAAAAGTGGCGAGATTCCAAGAGCTCTGCCGACTACGATCCCAATCTGCAGGCTAGTCGCCAGGAGATGCGGTCGTTCGTGTGCGGCCAGTGCCACGTCGAATACTATTGTGCCCCTAAGATGACGCTGACCTTCCCGTGGGCCAACGGGCTCAAAGTAGAGAACTCGGAAAAGGAGTGGGAAGAAACCAAGTTTCCTGATGAGGGTGAAGCGTTCTACGATTATGTGCACGCGGAAACAGGCACCAAACTCTTTAAGGCCCAGCATCCTGAGTTCGAGTTGTGGAGCCAAGGCATTCACGCTCGCGCTGGGGTGAGCTGCGCGGACTGCCACATGCCGTACGAGAAGCAAGGCGCTATGAAGGTCAGCAGCCACTGGGTGCGGAGCCCCATGCTCAACGTCAATCGCGCTTGCCAAACTTGCCACAACGTTCCCGAGGCAGAGCTCAAGGCACGCGTCGAAGTCATTCAGGATCGCACGCGGGCTCTGATGGATCGCGCCGCGGTAGCTATGACCGATATGCTCGACGCGATCGTCTCGGTTCAAGCCAGTGGGGCGAGCGAGGAACAGTTGCGACCCATTCGCGAACTGCAGCGCAAGGCTATGTGGCGATTGGACTACATCAGCAGTGAAAACTCCAAGGGGTTCCATGCTGACCAGGAGGCGGCGCGAATCTTGGGCGAGTCGATCGACTTCAGTCGCCAGGCTCAAGCGGCGGCGTATAAGTTGGGGCTGCCTGCAGGAGACGCGGCTGGGGCAGAAGCGCGGGAGGAGAGAGCAGGGGAGGGAGAAGCAGATTGAAGCATCCCACGATCTGGCGAGCGTAGTGGCTTTGCGATGGCGGAGGATAAAAGTGAGCGCGCTAGTTTGCCACAATACAACCGATTGCCTGTCGACTGTGTGACTTCGCTTAGCGAGTCGAAAAACAAAAGCACCAACATTAATGGCTCCATTCGCAAAATCCCGGGGGTTTGGGGCTGGCCCCCATCAGGGAGAAACAGCTTCAGACCACTTCATTTACTAGAATGGTTGCCCGATCCGGGTGGCGTCATGGCCGTATTAAAGTTCATCTGTGGCTGGTCAGCTTGGTAGTACAATGGGTGGCCGACCGGGCGCGTAGCGCCAATCCGAGGCGTTAAGTCGGAAATGCTTGTGGGTGAGCTCAAAGTTGAGCATGGCCAACGTAATCTGCTTGGAGTTATTGAGGCACTGCATGCGGCGAGCTGCCTCGCGAGCGGCTTGAACCGCGGGTAGTAATAGTCCTACCAGAGTGCCAATAATGGCGATGACCACAAGAAGTTCGACTAAAACCTCCAGAATTGTCCACACCTTTCGGAAGTAAATGTTCAGCAAGGAGTCTGTAAACGTAGGGTCGGCGTGGACGATGAGCTCCTCCGATCGACGGGGTGATGGGGCGACTATCACTGTCCAGCGGACCGCAGTCTGGCGACCGCAGCTACGGCCCGCTACGGACCGCAGTCTGGCGACCGCAGCTACGGACCGCAGTCTGGCGACCGCAGCTACGGCCCGCGGTCTGGCGACCGCAGCTACTACGGACCGCGGTCTGGCGACCGCAGCTACTACGGACCGCAGTCTGGCGACCGCAGCTACTGCGGATGTTTTTAGTTTCGGCGCCCTACGGTAAACTGCGCGGTATAGTTCTGGCAAGTCAGTGCGCGACCACGCTGCGGTGGCTCACGCCACTGGCAGAGATGTGTCGCCCTCCGGGCTAGACGGAGTGCCGTGATGGCTGAGAGTTCACTATTTTCACTTGAGACTGTTTATATGATTTGTAAGTCCTGTACGGCTGATTATGGCACAAAGAACCTACACGCGGCCAGTCGGCGTTGCCTAACTGGGCTAGTTGTGTGTAGTCAATTAACTTTGGTAGTGCTCCTGGCCGGTTGTAAGCCGGCGGGCAGTCAGTCGCCACTGGACCGGCCTCCCCAAAAAGTTTTGTATGCGCCGGCTGTGCAGGAACAGGTGTCGGAAGTGGTCGAGTTAGTGGGGCGGGCGACTGCCGATCAGAGCGTTTCTATCCGCTCGCGAGTTTCGGGGTTTCTGCGAGAAATACATTTTCAGGACGGTCAGTTGGTCACTGAGGGTGAGCTGTTGTTCACTATCGAGCCCGATGAATACCAGGCGATTTTCGATCAGTCATTAGCGCAAATTGAAGTGGCTAAAACGCGGCTGGATATGGCAGAGAAAACATTTACCCGCTCAAAAAAGCTCATCGCCACCCAAGCCATATCGCAAGAGGAATTTGACGAGAGTCAGGCGCGGGTAGCCGAGGCGAGGGCGCTGACGCAGTCGGCCGAAGCGGACTCGGCGCGCGTGAAACTGGACCTGGATTACACCCACGTCGTGTCGCCGATCGACGGGCGAGTCGATCGGGCGTTGCTAGATCGCGGCAACTATGTAACCGGTGGCCTAGGAGGTGGCACGCAGTTGACGACGGTGGTCCAGGAGAAGCCGATCAAGGCGGTGGCTAATGTCGACGAGAATGTGCGACTGAAATTTCTGCGACGCCAGCGCGAGATGGCTGGTGAGGAGTTCAAGGAGACTGATAAGCTGGCCGAACTTAAGATTCCCTGTTATCTCAAGCTGCAGGATGAAGATGGATTTCCGCACGAAGGATTCTTGGACTACGCCGAGGTGCAGGTCAATGCGCAGACCGGTTCGTCTCAAGTTCGGGGCGTCTTCGAAAACGCCGATGGGCTGATCAAACCGGGGATGTTCGTGCGTTTAAAGATTCCCGTTTCGGATCCACTTCCGGCGGTGTTGGTACCCGACACGGCCATCGGCACCGACCAGGCGACCCGCTTTGTGTACGTCATCAACGACAAGCAAGAGATCGAACAGCGCGGCGTCGAGCTCGGTGATCGCCGAGATAGGATGCGAGTTATCCGCTCTGGTGTCCAGTCTGGGGAGAGAGTGCTGGTTGCGGGACTGCAGCTTGTCCAACCGGGTATGAAAGTCGACCCACAATTGGCAGCGCAGGCGTCTGCTGAATCAACCAAGTCTGATTAGCTTGTAGGCTTCCGGTGGCTCCGGGCACACTGCAAAACATCCGACCATATTTCGCTAATCTCCCTAACACATCGACGGCCTGCGCATGTCCCAATTCTTTATCAAACGTCCCATCTTTGCCTGTGTGATCTCGGTACTGATCGTGTTGGCGGGGGGAATTTTCGTATGGACGCTGCCCATTGCGCAGTACCCCGAGATAACACCTCCATCGGTTCGCGTGACGGCCAAGTACCCGGGAGCCAGCAGCGAGATTGTGGCCGAAACGGTGGCGGCACCTATCGAGCAGCAGGTGACCGGCGTCGAAAACATGTTGTACATGTCCAGTCAGTCGACCAACGACGGTGGCTATTCGCTAGCAGTTACGTTTGAGGTGGGAACCGATCTGGACATGGCGCAGGTGATGGTCCAAAACCGTGTCAATCTGGCCGTCCCCGTTCTGCCGGCTGAGGTCAAGAGCGTGGGGGTTTCGGTGGTTAAGAGTTCGCCCAACGCGCTGTTGGCTGTGAACCTGTTTTCACCCGATCAGACTCGCGACCAACTGTATTTGAGCAATTTCGCGACGATCCGGATCAAGGATGAACTATCGCGCGTGGATGGGGTGGGCAGCATCAATATCATCGGCCAGCGCGACTACAGTATGCGCGTGTGGCTAGATCCCAATCGCATGGTGACGCTGGAATTGACCGCTTCGGATGTTATCGCCGCCCTCCGAGAGCAAAATATTCAGGTGGCCGCCGGCGCTCTGGGGCGACCACCTGTCCCCAGCGGCCAAGATTTTCAGTACACGCTCAAGACGTTGGGACGCTTGACATCGGTTGAGGAGTTTCGCGAGATCATCGTCAAGACGGGCGAGGCGGGACAGATCGTCAAGTTGGGAGACATCGTTACTGAAGCTCGCGTGGACGAGGATGGAAAGAAGTTTGGAGGAATCGAATATGGAGCCGGCTTCGAGGACACGAAATGTACGCTCGACGGCGTCCCGTCATCGGGGCTGATGATCTTTCAACTGCCGGGCTCCAATGCGTTGGACACAGCCGACGCCATCCGCGCGAAGATGGAGACGCTGAAGGCTAGTTTTCCACCCGGCGTGGCCTATTCGATTAGCTATGACACGACTCCGTTTATCGGTGAGTCAATTCACGAAGTGTTCAAGGCGCTGCGGGATGCGATCATTTTGGTCGCAATTGTGGTACTAATCTTTTTGCAATCGTGGCGTGCGGCGGTGATCCCGTTAATTGCGGTTCCGGTAGCGATCATTGGCACGTTTGCGGTGATGGCCGGGATCGGGTTCAGCCTGAACAATTTGTCGCTCTTCGGGCTGGTGTTGGCGATCGGAATTGTGGTGGATGATGCGATCGTGGTGGTAGAGGCGATTGAGCACAAGCTGGAGCATGGGCTTGCTCCGATGGAGGCGGCTGAGCAAGCGATGCGCGAGGTGACCACGCCGATCATTGCGATTTCGCTAGTGCTGATGTGCGTGTTTATTCCCTGTCTTTTTATCTCAGGCATCACGGGTCAGTTTTTCAAGCAATTTGCTGCGACAATTGCCGTGTCGACGTTTTTTAGCGCGGTCAATTCGCTGACGCTCAGCCCTGCCTTGGCGGCGATTTTGTTGCGTCCCAAAGCGGAGCAGCGCGATCCGCTGTCGCGATTGATTCAATTCCTATTCGGCTGGTTCTTCGATCTGTTCAATCGCTTTTTCGGTGCGGCCTCCAACGCTTACGCCAAATTGACGGGTTGGTTCCTGAGGCTGTCGTTCATTGTGGTGTTAGTTTACGTTGGTCTATTGTGGGCGACTTACAAGGGCATGACCATCGTGCCGCAGGGATTCGTGCCCGCGCAGGACAAAGGTTATTTGCTGGTCGATATCCAGTTGCCTGATTCTGCGTCGCTGGAGCGCACCGAGGCGGTGGTCAAGCACATGAGCCGGCTGCTGCTGGGGGAACGTTCTGGCGACAGTCAAGTTCTGGCTGAATTGGTCGAGGCGCAGAGCCACGGACATGCTGCCGCTGGACACGGGCAGCCACAGCAGAGGGACGATAAGAGCGTGGCCGGAGTGGCGCACACGTTGGAGATTGTCGGTCAGTCCTTCGTGCAGAACGCGGTCGGGTCGAACCTGGCGTCAATCTTCGTGATCCTCGATCCATTCCACGATCGCACCAGCCCTGAGCTCTATTCAGACCGCATCGCTTCGGCTGTACGTCAAGCGGTGGGGGCCGAAATTATCGAGGCTAGGGTAGCGGTATTTGGGCCACCCCCGGTCGATGGTTTGGGAAGTGGTGGTGGTTTCAAAATCATGATTCGCGACGTCGGCCAACTAGGGCTGACTGAACTAGAAAAAGTGACGCGCACGATTTCTGCCCAGGGGTCGAGCCAACCGGAAATTCTTGGAATGCAGAGCGGCTTTCGGGCCAATGCCCCGCAGATGTTTGTGGACGTCGATCGCGAGAAATGCAAGGCGATGAACGTTTCGTTAAGCGAGGTATTCACGACGCTGCAAACATTCCTGGGCGGCTACTACGTCAACGACTTCAATGCCTTTGGACGGACTTGGCAAGTCAATCTGCAGGCCGACCCCAAGTATCGGCTAACGCCGGATCAGGTGACGCAGCTTTACGTGCGCAGTCAAACGGGGCAGATGGTACCGCTGGGGGCACTAGCCAGTGTCAGCGACACGACGGGGCCAGCCATGGTGCTGCGTTACAATGGATTTGCGGCGGCGGCTATCGATGGCATGGCACTGCCGGGCGTGAGTTCCAGCGATGCGATCCGAACCGTCGAGCGCGTAGTCGCAGAAAACTTGCCGTTCGGTTTTGACAGCGAATGGACTGAGCTAACGTTTCTGCAAATACAGGCTGGCAACACAGCTCTGATCGTGTTTGGATTGGCTGTGGTGCTAGTGTTCTTGGTCTTGGCCGCTCAGTACGAGAGCCTCAAGTTGCCGCTAGCGGTGATCTTGGTCGTGCCGATGTGTTTGCTGTGCGCCGTGATCGGTGTAGCGATCGCGGGGGACGACATCAACATCTTTGTGCAGATTGGATTTGTGGTATTGGTGGGGTTGGCCAGTAAGAATGCGATTTTGATCGTCGAGTTTGCCAAGGAGCAGCAGGAGGCAGGGCTGAGTAAATTCGATGCGACCATTCAGGCTTGTCGCCTGCGATTGCGTCCGATCATCATGACATCTTTGGCGTTTATCTTCGGCGTGGTTCCACTCATGCTGGCCACGGGGGCCGGGGCGGAGATGCGTACAACTTTGGGGGTGGCTGTCTTTTCGGGGATGCTGGGGGTAACACTGTTCGGGATCTTCCTGACGCCGGTGTTCTACTACCTGCTGGCCAGTCCGACGCGGCAGGGCGCTAAGTAAATAATCTAGTCTGGCTTCACCGGTTTCAATTCCAAGCGTTCGTCGGCTAGATCGAGTCGATACATGATCTGGTTGTAGTCGTAGCGTGGCGTCTGGTCTGGGTTGTTGGTGAAGGAGTGGGTGTAGGTGCCTTCGAAGTAGATCAAGCGCCCGCCGTCTTGATCGAAGTAGGGATGTTGTCTTGGGTTGTAGAAGCTGTAGTTGTCATGGGTGACGATCTTGACCGCGTCAGACCAGGGGCCGATCGGCGTTGGTGCTTCGGCAAACCAGATCTCGCCCAGCAGCGATGTGCCCCATGTCTCCAGCACGATCATGACCCATCGCTGGCGGTAATCGTTCCAAGCTACCGACCCGCCGTGGGCTTGTAGCGTTTTCCCGGTGTCGCGATCGCGCAGTAGGAAGGGAGATTCTTCGGCGCTTAGTTCGCCTTTTCCGATCAATTCCTTGATGAGCGTCAAGCTCATTGGCTGGCCGCCTTTACGCCAAGCGTATGCCGGGGCTCCAGCTTCGGTGCGCATCACGCGCGGTGCTTGCGGCTCGTCGCCGGCTTCAAGGCAGGTGTAGACTTCATACTGGGCGGGATCGAGAAAGGCGTCGATCGTGGCCAGCACGCGGGTGTAGGGAAAGGGCTGCGCAAAGTAGATGTAGTCGTTGCCTTTCTCCGTTACCTGCAGAGGATGACCGACTGGGTGAAGCGCGTCCAGATCGAGTTCTTTGACTTGCTTGAATGACTCGCTGACCGGATCGAATTCGCAAATCCCGCGCGAGACTGTTTCCATGGCTTGAGTGACTTTTACATAATGTGCAAACAGTCGTTCATGGCCCGCTGGGTCCTTGAGCACAGTGACGCCATCGATCCAGGTCGGTCCCTTGCCAGGCATGGCGCAGGTCTTTTTAGCGTATCCCTGGTCGTCGACGAAGTAATTTAGATCGACACCTAGGGAGGGATCGAGTCCGCCGTCGGCCGGCAGCGTGGATGTAGCACCGGGTACGTCGAAAATGCCAAGTGGATATTTGGGAAGATTGGTGTCGCCCCAGAACCAGTGCAGTCGGCCATTAAACACGGCGTTGACGACGCTGTCCGATCCCAGCACGCCGCTATTGAGCAGCGGTTGCTCGACTGGTGCAGCATCGCCGAGCGTCACGCTGTCGCGATAGATCCCCGCGCCAGTTACGCGATACAAACGCTCGGCGATGTTGATGCGTTTGAGATGGATCGTGGCTTGGCCACCGGCGGTCGTCTCCAGCGAACGGCCGCGATAACCAAACGCGTCGGCAGGGAATTCGTAACCATGGCTTTTGACATAGAAGAACACTCGTTGTCCAAGTAGAGAGATGTCGTCAAAGGCGATCCGTCCGGCCGAATCGGTGATGTAGCGAGTGTTGTTGACGGTCGTTAGTTCGACCAGCGGAACGCCTCGGCCGCTGACATCATCGACGACCTCGATTCTGAATGGTTCGACACCGCGCGAGATTGAAGGAGCCAATAGCAAAGCTATAGTTAACGTGGCAAACAATGAACGCATGAATATGAAGCCTGTCGCAGAGTACGTTGATAAATGGGTTGTGCGAATTACCCGCACCGATGGATGTTAGAAAAGATAGCCAACCCTGCTGAGTTAGCTGCGAGGCCAAGGCTTATTCTTTGCCAATAGCCTGGTCGATGAATGGTTGTAAAGTTTTGGCCCAAAGCAAGCCGTGGGCCTTGAGGCCGGTGGGGCTGAAGTGGATCCCCAGGCCGTCCAGATCGCGATTGTCGCCGGTCAGTTTGTCGGTGTCGGGGCCGGCGTGCGCGATGCCATCGGCCCATAGTTTTGCTTGGGCCGAGCGCGTCGACTCGGCGGACGGCCGGTCGGGACTATGGTAGGAGACTTGAGCCACGAACCACGGGATGTCCCACCCCGCTTCAGTTCGTGAAGTAGCGATCACCCGCTGCAGTTTGTCGTAGTATTCACTGGGCGGCATGTCGACGTCGGTTTCCCCCTGATGCCACAGGATTGCGCGGAAGCCGTGCTTGCCGAGTTGCTCCACGCGTCTCATCATAAAGGAAAACAGGCCTTCGGTGGGCTGCCAGGCATTGACGCTGGTACCGCCGAAGCCGGTCGCGGCAATACCGATGGGGACGTGATAGTGTTCGTAGAGTGCATCGCCAAAGGCCGGGTAATAGCTGCCTCCCTGCGACTTGTCGGCCACGCCGATCTGTGGGTCATCGGCAATCTGCCACTGCTCACCGTCAAAGGAGGAGACCATGCCGCTGGTCTGCTGCGTTTTGAACTGGCCCGAGTTGGTCGAGTTGGACTGCCCGGCACCGACGAATACCTCGCCTACGCCGAACCTTTCAAGCGTTTTTTCCGCGAGCAGGCGACCTTGCTTTTCGAGTTTCAGATGCATTGAGAACCAACCTCCAGCGGGCAGGGCGAACTCTTGGCTGAAGACACCCGTCTGCGGATTGAACGCTACCGCTTGCCACTGTTCAGGAAGTCTCCCTTCTAGCGGTTGTCCCGCAAATTTGACTCGTACCGAGTCGGCAGCGAAGGTGGTGGTGCCGCTGACCTGCACCCGTCCCGCGTTGCGCGCGTGGCGCTGGATGACCTGCAGTTCCTGAGGAGCGTTGAGGGTCAGTTGGTCGGCCGTGCGCTGCAACACAAACTGATAGGCACGGGGCTGAGCGACCAGACGCTGCAAGTCTTCGAGCTGTGCATTGGCCGTGGCGGCCTGCGCGTTCAAAGGGGCTATCAATGGACTGCTGGCCAAGTTGGCGTTAGCGGAGCGGGCAGCCATATTGAGCTCGTCGCGGGCCTCGGTCAGCGATTTAAGCGCTACAGCCTGAGCATCCCAGGGGCCGCCCGGTTGCCAAGCGTCTGGAGTGGTCGACGCGATATTGATCCCCTCGGCGAGTTGCTGAGCTCGATAGACGCCGATCTTGCGGTCGGAAGCAGTCAGCGTATATTCGCCTGCTGCCAAGCCGTTCACTTTCAGCCGATAGGCGTTCAGTTCATTCATCGGCACGAAGCGGTAGGATAAGGCTGAGAAGGCGCCGTTGTTAAACGGCAGGCCTTCGTCGAGCCGCGTAAAGCTCAGTGAGCCATCGATGCTAGCGATGTCTGAAATGGAGCAACCCGATGTGCTCACTGCGCGCTGGGTGCCGGCATCGATCGTGGCAGAGGACACCTCCTCGGGAGCACCAAGACCTGTGAGCATGGCGTAGGCCATGGCAAGCTGGCCCAGCTCGCTCAGGTGAATGGTGTCGGGCGCGTGAAGGGTCTCGTGTTTTTCGACGGGTAGGTTGTGGTTTGAATTGAGAACCCGGCGTTGGATATCGCGCATGGAGCGCTGCACGTCGATGGCGTGGCCTCCCTCCTCTTTGGCAATAGCCAGAGCTTGGTCGCACATCTGCTGCAAGAAGTCGTTTTCGGTTTTGTCAGGATCGCCCCCGGTCACCGCGGCCGAACAGATGTAGACTCGCACGCCATGTGCCTTGCAGGCCCGGACGATTTGGCGGATCGAGTCGAGGAACACTTGCCGATGTGCTTCATCGGCCTTCATGCCCCAGCCAATGTCATTAATACCGAAGGCGACGGTCAGTAGAGTCACGTGGTTATCGAACACGTCGCGCTGTAGCCGCTTCAATCCACCTGCGGCCGTGTCGCCACCGATGCCCAGATTTATATAGCGTACCTTGCGCTGGGGATAACGCAGCAAAGTGTAGTTCTCGATGTGCTTGCCGTAGACCCGGGCCGCCGTGATGCTATCGCCAAGGAAGGCTACAGTATCGCCGTCTTGGATGGCAAAGTCATCCGCTGCTAAGCTGGCTTGGGGCACCGAGCAGGCGAAAACGAGGATTAGGTAAGCCAGCGCGGCGGTGGGGAGTCGTAGAGGCATGGGCTAGTCCTGCGGGAGGTGAATTCGGCAACGTTGTATATTACTCTGGAGTGTGCAGTTTTCCACCGTATGCGGCGATCCAGGGGCTTGTTTTTACCCCTGGTAAGTGTATCGTGTTGAGTAGGCAGTGTGCGATCGTGGTCACTTTCTTGAATCTTCTCTGGCACCTCGTCGTGACTCGATCATCACTTTCGCCTCGACTTTTCCAAAATATTAGGTTGGCGTTCTATTCTATTTCTACGGGGTAACTGCGCTATGGGAATCTCTTCTTCCACTTTCCGTCCTGCCTCGCGGCTCAAAGGTTTCACCTTGGTCGAGTTGTTAGTGGTGATTGCGATTATCGGAATTCTGGTTGGGCTATTGTTGCCAGCCGTTCAGGCGGCTCGCGAAGCTGCTCGACGCATTCAGTGCACGAACAATCTCAAGCAACTCGGCTTAGCCCTGCATAATTACCACGATACCTTTCGATCGTTTCCAGCCGGGTTGTACGAGCAATACGTAGCGGGTGTCCGGCAGGATGGTACGCCGCTGATCGGCTGGGGCGTGATGGTCTTACCGGTGATCGAACAAGGAAACTTATACAATCAGCTCAACACGACTACCAATTCACTGCGCACGTTGGTGACCAATCCGGCGACGCTTACCGCGCTTCAAACACCTCTGGCTGCGTTCAAGTGTCCTTCAGATAGCTCGGATTTATTGAATAGCGATCGGCCCATCAAAAATGCACAAGGTGTGAATGTGCAGATCGCCACAGCCAACTATGTGGGCAATTTTGGTCAGAATGACAACGATGGGTTGTTGATAATGTCGTCCGAAGGGAAGGTTACCTTCGGCAGCATACCGGATGGTTCAAGCAATACGATCGCGATAGGCGAGCGTTGCAAGATGCAGGGTAAGGACAAGGCGACGAACCAACCTTATAAAAACTATGCTGCGTTGTGGGCCGGGGTTGGTCAGCGAGATGGAACGGGGACCAATTCCAAGGAAGGCGTGGTAGGCATGAGCTACTACCAGATGCAGACAGGTTTTTCAAACACCGGGACGGATTTCCCAAGTCTAGCCTTTGCTAGCAACCACACCGGAGGTGCCAATTTCGCATTTGGCGATGGCTCAGTGCATTTCCTGAGCTCGAGCATCAGTTGGTCCGACGCCAACGTCGACGGCAATCACAAACAGCAATACGGCACTTTCAATAAGCTGTGCGATCGCATGGACGGTCAGCCGCCGGGATCTATCGAGTAGTCTGTCAGTCGGTGAGTGTAGACATGCGCTCGTTTGTCGCTGACCGCTCCGCCGGTCAGAGGCTACATAGGCGAGAAGTCTGCATACGGTGACGAATTAGGTGGATTGAGCGGGGGAGTTGAGAAGTGCCGTCACCTGCGCAGGCCGCGGCTATTCGAATTGGTGAGGGATGTGGTGCAACGCAGCCTAGTGCGCTGGCCCAGTCGACCCCTGCAACTGCGGCCTGCTGCGGCTCGGCATTAAAGTTAAACTACTCGCTGCGCGTTGAATCTAGTGGGGCTGGAGCAGTTGCGGATGGGATCGAAGTTGCTGTAGCA
>JBEBXX010000008.1:0-14048 GCA_040391435.1 Aureliella helgolandensis
GAGTTGTCGAGTTGTCGAGTTGTCGAGTTGTCTTGCATGGGCCGCGCTGCGGACTGGTTCCACCGGCTCGCTCACCCCAGGATCTCGCGTTTGCGATCGATGTAGTCCCACACTACGCAGCGATCGAGGTCTTTGCCGGCCGTAAAGAACACGCGGCCGCGAGTGTTTTCGGCCAAGCGGTAGGCAAAGCGAATATCCTCTTCGGACTGCGACCAACTAGGCACCAAAAACATGTTGATGACGATGCCCTCGCGCTGGCACAGAGCCCCTTCGCGCATGGTAGCTTGTTCCGTTTTTTGATCTGGCGGATAGAGCATGTATAGCATCGACTCTTCGAAGTGGGCTGTGGGCAGTCCGTCGGTGATCAAGATGATCTGTTTGTTGGCGGTGTCCACGCTGGCCAAATTTTGTCTGGCTAGTCGCAGAGCGTGCTGAATGTTGGTGAAGTGGGGATGGATCTGCTGCTCGCTAATGTCGTCGCGACTCATGTCGGCCCGCAGCCGGACCCACGGTTCATGGATCGTCACCGGCTTGGGCATCAGCTCCACAATCTCGCCCGCTCGTACCAACTTGGCAAATGTATACATTTCGATAAACCGCAGGAAGTCTCCGGGATACTCGCTGGTGATCAGGCCCTGCAGTGCCAACGCCATGCGTTTGACATTGATGTATTGACCGTCGTAGCGCATGGAGCCGCTCATATCCATGATGACCACAGTACCGCACTTGGGAGAATTCCGAGTACGGTGAATTTCGATGTCGTCCGAGCGGATCCGCACGGGTTGCGCGCCGGGGTCGCGCAGCATGGCATTGATAACTGTCTGCGTGGTATCCATGTTGGCGAGGCTGTCGCCGAATTCATACTGTTTGGTCTGCGGCAGTTCGACGCTTCCCTCGCCAACAATGCGTCCGCTGTGCTTGCCGCTGCGACCGGGCTGCAGGTGGGAGAAGATCCGCTCGAGCAGCTTTCCTTGAAACAGTTTGTAGGCCTGGGGCGTGAGGCGAAAGCCGCCGCTAGCTTTATCTCGGTCGAGGCCCTGGCGCTCGGCCAAGTCGCGCACGAGATTTTCGATCTGACTGCGCAGTTCTTCCAGCCCGGCCATGTCCTCGGTCGATGCGTATTGTCCAAGCTGCTCCATGTCGATCACGCCGATCTGCGCCGTCTTAGCAGCCTCGTCGAGCTGTCTGAGCAGATCGTCGATGTCCTCCAGTTCCTCCTTGATGGCCAGTGCTTGCGGGACAGTCATCGACTCGTTGCCGGTGAAGGCATACTTCGACGCGAGTTCATCGATCTGATACTTGTTGGACAAGTGTTCGATGACTTGTACCAATTGCCCTGCAAAGCGATCGGTGTCATCGCCGACTCGGAAGTACAGGCGTTCGAGCAAGTAGATCTGATGCTCGTCGACAGCCCGTTTGTAGATTCCCCGCAGTTGTTTGGGCGGTTCGGCGCGCTGGGCTGACTTGTCAAAGGCTTTGTCCGCCTTTTTGACGACGGAGTGCGTTTCGTACTTCTCCAGGATTTTGCGTTTGCGATCCTCGAGCAGGGCTCGCAAGTAATCGATGCTGGGCCCCAAGTTAGCAAGCTGGCTGGGATCCAGCTCGATAGCCCGCGCCAGCTCCTCCTCGGTCAGCTCGCGGTACTGGCCATACATCAGCGCGTGCTCAAATGCTGGTGAAACGAGGTCCGGCGGCGGAGTGGTAGGGCTGGGAAACTTGGCTGGGTCGTATTTTTGATAGGTGTGGATCACTCCACCTAGATTGCTTTTGCGTGCCATATGCGTGGGACCGACCGCTTTCTTCCAATGTGGGAGGAGCTGGAGAGGGAGGGCAAACTCTATTGTAGGCACCGGCTGCTACAGGCTGGATTTGAGATTTGAGATTTGAGAATTGAGAATTGAGAATTGAGATTTGAGGTTCTAGATCACTCGATCCATCCGCCGCCGAGCACGCGATCATGGTCGTAGACGACGCACAGTTGCCCGGGAGCCACGCCGCTGGCAGGCTCAGTAAATTCGACCGAAAAATCCCGACTGCCGTGCGGGGTGATGCGAGCGGGCACAGCGTCGCTGTTGTAGCGGATCTGTGCCAGACCATCGAAGGGCAGAGTGGGGGGCGGGATGAGCCAGTTTGCGTCGGTGGCTGCTAAGCTAGGCCGTTCGAGAGCTGCTTTAGGACCGAGCACGACATCAAACGTTGTGGGGTCGATGCGGAGCACGAAATGCGGCTGGCCAAGCGCGATGCCCAGACCTTTGCGCTGTCCGATGGTGAAAGCCTCGATGCCCGCATGCGCGCCGACTACCTGACCACTTGCCAGCACAAAGTTCCCGGCGGTGCTTGCTCCCGAGCGCTGTCGGACAAATTCGCCATGATGGCCGCTGGTGACAAAACAGATCTCTTGACTGTCGCGCTTGTCAGCTACCCGCAAACCAGCTTGACCAGCGAGCAGGCGGATGTCGGGTTTGAGGTATTTGCCAACCGGTAGCAACATCCGCGAGAGCACGCTGCGATCGATGCCGGCCAGAGCGTAGGATTGGTCCTTGCCGGGGTCGACGCCGCGCAGCAATGCGGCTTGGCCGTCGCGTTGGACGATTTGCGCATAATGCCCAGTGGCTACGAATTCGGCGTCGACGCTGTCGGCGTAGTCGAACAGTCGACCAAATTTGATCCAGTTGTTGCACTGAACGCACGGGTTGGGCGTGCGGCCCTGCGTGTATTCGTCCACGAAGTAGTCGACGATGCGCGAAAAGTCCGCTTGCAGATCGAGGGCGAAGAACGGAATCCCTAGTTTGTCGGCTACTCTCCGAGCGTCCATGGCATCGGACGCGCTGCAGCAGCCCTGCTTGTGATCGGTCCGGCCTTGCAGGATGGGCAGCAGTGGATTGGGTGAGCCGTCGTCGGTTCGACAAGCGGCCACCGATTCTTCGCCGTGGCGCATGAACACGCCCACCACATCGAAGCCCTGTTCGAGCAGCAGATGTGCGGCAGCCGAACTATCGACGCCGCCACTCATGGCTAGTACAACGCGATGCATAGAGGGAGCAGTGTTTCTGAAAGGGTAGTTGTCTTGAGGAATGCGAAGCGGGCTTCAGGCTACGGCGGAGTCTACTTAAGGCTGACTTCAGTTGCAGGGGCCTTGAGTCGCAATGTCTTGAGCTGCAGGTGTGGCTCTTTAATTCTAAGCATTACCGCCGCTCCTACCAAACGCCCAGCTTTTCCAGTTGCGCCTGAGCCACGCCGGCCCAGTCCTTATTGGCCGCTGGCGAAGCGGGGCTGGGGTGCAGGATGCGTCCCACCCGGACGTTCGGCAATCCACTGGCGGCCAGCACGCGCTGGGCACATTTTTCGGCGAAGGCCCCCACGCCTATAATCCACTCGGGCTGCATGATCGCGATGACCTGAGACAGATGTCGGTCGCAGATGGCTTCAAGCGGCTGGCGCAGCAAGGCGGGCAGCTTGTCGGGCGTAATATTTCGAGCCGATTGCTCCATGAACACCAGGGGGCTGTAATTGGCCACAAAGTGCTCGCTCATAAATGCCTGGGGCGAGCCGAAGCGTTGGGCAAACAGTCCCCATAGGCGGCGCCCGGAGACCTCGCTGCGCGTGCAGGCCAGCCCCTGGATAGGGCGTAGCGGATGCTCTCGGAGCGGTTTGTCGATCTTCGCATCGATCTTCAGCCAATCTCTGACAACTGCCACTTCGCCAAAGGGGACGCCCGTTTGGGTCATGCCCCAGGGACCCGGATTCATCCCCAAGAACAGCACGCGGCGCGGACTGTGCGCGAACTTGCGCAAGTACAGCTCATGCGCGGCCCAGGCGTAGTCGAGCGGGTTGTAGGTCCAAGCTACATGGGAGCTGAAATCGAGCGCGTCGGCCGCCTGGCGCAGCTCCTGGGCCGCGGCCATCATGCGGCGGCTGGTAGATGTTCTGAGCATGCAAAACCTAAGGGTCTACGGGAGCGAGCGGGGCTACCTACGCAACTGTTTGAGCCACGTGGCCAAGTCGCTCGGAAGGGGCATAGTGAAGTTCATCTGCAAGCCGGTGAAGGGATGGGTAAACGACAGGCGGTCGGAATGCAAAGCGTGCCGCGGAGCTCCGCTGGGATCGATAGTCGATACGCCCTGCGCGCTGCGGAAATAGATTTTGTCGCCGCATAGCATGTGCCCGAGCTCGGCCAAGTGGATGCGGATTTGGTGCGTTCGTCCGGTCTCGAGCCGCAGGCGGACCTGCGAATAGGCTTGAGCGTTGGCTCCGGCCGTGAAGTGTTCAGCGGCCACGACGTGCGTCACAGCCCGCTGGGAAGGGAGTCCGGGGCTGGCTTCGCTGTCGATTTCGCTCTCGATTTCGCTGTCGCTGTCGACTTCGCTGCCTGCGCCAGTCTCTGTTTCAGGGCCGCTTGCATTCTGCGTGGCAGCGCCCTGGTGTCCGCCAGCGTGGCCGTCGCCGCTGAGGCTGGCCGGTTGGCCGTCGCCGCTGAAACTGGCCGGTTGGCCGTCGGTGGCGGGCAAGCTGCCGCGAATGCCATCGCCTCGATCGCGGACTAGTCGAGTCTCGATGGTTTGGGGTGCGATGTGTCCCAGGCATACTGCAAAGTATTCCCGGCCGATCGTGCGGCGCCGAAACATCGCCATCAGCTTCTGCTCAGCCAAACGCGTGCGCGCGAAGAGCATCAGGCCGCTGGTGTCGCGGTCGAGTCGGTGGACGGGAATGACCTGCAATTCCGGCGGAAGTTTTTTTGCGTTGTGAATCGCGCGAGGTTGTTGCACGCGCGAGCCGCCGCGCTTCTTCCCCTTGTTCATACCCAACGGTGGAAGTGGTGGCCAGCGCACGTGCTGCAGCTTGGCCAGGGCCGGCGGCAGCAATTCCTCTAGCGTCGGTTGCAGGTGGCGTCGTCGCGTAGAGATTTTTCGCGCAGCGAAGTGCCGCACGCTGGTCACGCCGGCTGGCTTCTCGACGATGATGAGGTGTTCGTCGATGTGAGCGATGCGCAGATCGCGCGTGTCGACCGGGCGGGCCAGGGGCTGCTTCCACAGTTTGACGACGTCCTTCTGAGTGACACGCCGCGCTTCGTCCAGGCACAGGTTGCCGTTGACTTGGACCTGCCGGCGGGCGATCCAGCTCTTGGCCGTCGACCAGGACGTGTCGGGTACGAGCTCCTTCAAAGCGGCGGCCAACGTCATGCCTGCGTGGCGAGGATCTAAGTGATAAACTGTGGCTGGAGCGTTTTTCCGCCCGGGTGATGGTTTGGACATACTTCTTATTTTCGCAGAAAAATCTAGTTTGCACAGGAAACCGAACATGCTTTCTAACAATCTACGAGCTTTTGACTGTAAAAGCTGCTTGGGCAACGCCAGCTTGGGCCGCTTGCAGCTACTTGGGCTATGTTGGGCTCTCGCCATCTTGAGCATGGCTGGCTGTGGCGATAACCCTGGCAGATGGCCCATGGAGAAACTCAGCGAACATGTCAAGCAGAGCTTGGTCGATCAGGGGGTTGAGGTAACCGAAGTGAACCTCACCGAAAAGGCGCCGGGCGTCTTCGAGGGAACGGGGCAGGTTGCGGGTGGCGAGACGCTCAAACTGCTGGTGACGCAAGACCCTGCAGCGCACCGCTTGACCTGGGACGCCGAGGGGGATCGCGGATCGTTTTTAGATGGCTCGTACGAACTCAAGTGATGCGAATTCGACCGTTTTTAGGCCGCAGGTGGCTAAAATAAGTTTAGGCAGTCGGAGCCGATGCGGCCGGCCAGGGCTGGGCCGCTCAGGCTGCCATCGAAATCATCGTAAATGGTCGCTCTATGTCACAAGCATGGGAGAGCACCCCAGCCCGCTATGCCGACGGCGGACTGCCGGTGGGTTGGTGGAAAGCTAGCAGCAGCGTCGGCCGCATCGATTGTCAGCTCTGTCCGCGGCACTGTAGCCTCAAAGCTGGTGATAAAGGTTTCTGCTTTGTCCGCGAAAATCGCGACGGCCAGATGGTTCTCTCCACCTATGGCAAAAGCACCGGTTTCTGCATCGACCCGATTGAAAAGAAACCGTTGAATCATTTTTACCCCGGCACTTCCGTGCTGAGCTTTGGCACGGCGGGTTGCAATCTGGGTTGCAAGTTCTGCCAGAACTGGGACATCTCCAAATCGCGAGAGGTTGCGCGCCTGAGTGCCCGGGCCGAGCCCGATACGATCGCGCGTGCCGCGTTGGCGAACAACTGCACGAGCGTGGCATTTACTTACAACGACCCTGTGGTATGGGCCGAGTATGCGATCGACACGGCTACGGCTTGTCGGGCCGCGGGAATCAAGACGGTGGCGGTTACGGCCGGGTATATCACCGCCATGGCCCGCGAGTCGTTTTTTTCTAAGATGGACGCAGCCAACGTCGACCTCAAGGCCTTCACCGAAGAATTCTACCGCAGCGTCACCTACTCGCATCTGCAGCCGGTGCTCGAGACCATCGCCTTTCTCAAACATGAAACCGATGTGTGGTTCGAATTGACGAATCTGATCATCCCTGGCACCAACGACAATCCGGACGAACTGCGCAACATGTGCAACTGGATTTTACAGACGGTGGGGGACCAAGTCCCCGTACACTTTAATGCATTTCATCCCGATTTTCGCATGACCGATCGCGGGGCAACCGATCCACAGACGTTAGTGATGGCCTACGACATCGCGCGCAGGGAAGGCCTGCGATACGTCTACGTCGGCAATGTGCGCGATGTGGAGCGGCAAAGCACTTTTTGTCATCAATGTGGGCATTTGCTGATCGAGCGCAACGGCTATCGCCTGGGAAGTTATACAATACAGAGCGACACAGCCGATGGCAGTGGCCGCTGCCCGGCTTGCCAAGCGTCGATTCCAGGACGTTTCGCCGCGCGGGCAGGGGACTGGGGCGAGCGCCGCCAACCGCTGCGTATCGAACAGTATGCAGACAGTTTGCCCGCGACCGGCTTTATCGCACTCGAGGAGATCACTGTGACCCGTACCAATATCAATTCAGTTACATCCACGCCCCAAGTCAAACCGGTGGGCTCTCAGCGAACGCTCAAGCTGGGGAGTCTGACTGCCGATCAGCGCGATTTAGTTTTGAGACTAGGGGTAGCTGAAGTCGTGCAAACCGTCACGCGTCAGCCGCAGAAGTTGCCCGAGGAGGTGCTCGGTAGCTTTGCGCAGTCGATCGTCATGGGGGCGTTTGTGACACTCAAACGCGGTGAGACGCTGCGCGGTTGCTGTGGCGTAATGGGTAAGCCAATCGCGCTGGGAGCGGCAATCAGTTCCGCAGCGCAGCGCACCGCCACGCAGGACCATCGCTTTACGCCGATAGCTGCGAGTGAGCTGCCCTATTTAACTCTGGAGGTGACGCTACTGGGGCCATTCAAACGGCTTGAAGCGACCGGGCGGCAGCGGGCCGCTGAAGTTCAGATTGGCAGACACGGGCTGCTGATCCAACAGGGTGACAAGAATGGTCTGCTGCTCCCCTCGGTGGCCAACGAGCGAGGCTGGGATGCGGAACGCTTCTTACAAGCCGTGTGCTCTAAGGCGGGATTGCCCACAACAGCTTGGGAGAGCGACGCGGCCAGTTTGATGATTTTTGAAGGCGAGACGCTGTCGACGTCCATGGCTGATCGGCTACCTGCCGATGTGCCCGCCGGCAGCACTTTACCGCTGAGCGCATTGCCACTGAGCGCAGAAGAACTGTCCGGGTACGCGCAAGTGGCCGGACAGAACATTGTCGCCATGGTTACCGGTGGCACTCCTTCCTACGTGATCACGCACTTGCCCGATACTACGGCGAGCGCGATCGTGCTCTCGCTTGACTGGCAAGCGGACGAGTCGGAGGAGCCACCCCATCAAGGCAGCGCTCTACAAGTCTCGTTTCGCCCAGGCATGCCACTGCAATCGACTCTATATCAAATGTGTCAACAGGCGGCGCAGCGATTTTACGAGCAGCGTTTCAACGGTCGAATGAATATCGGCCTGACCATCGGGTTTGAGCCTGCGATGCACGGTTATGGTAGCCGGGCGGAGCTTGAGGGGGTCGACTCGTCCGAGCGGGCACTGGTCATATCCGACGCGCGGCATTGCGGCTTTGCCTTTGATCCGGGCAAGAGCCCCGCTGAACTGCTGGGGTTGTTGCGACATAATTTGCCGATCGGAAGTCGCGATGCGGCAGTGCATTCGGTGCGTGTGCTATCGACTCTTCCAAGAGTTGTGAGCGTCGTCGCCCCGCCACCGGTAGTAGCGCATGGTGTCCGCCCGCCGGCGGTGGCTGGGAAGTTTTATCCGGCCGAAGATGCCGCACGACGTGCCCTGGTCAGCCGTCTGGTGGGTGAAAAACAGCCCAAGCAATACGCGGCGTTGGCCGTCATGGTTCCGCACGCTGGCTTGAAATACAGCGGAGCGGTGGCGAGCCAAGCCTGGCGCAGCATTGCCCAGCTCGATGGCCGGACGCTGTTGATCGTTTCGCCCAAACATACCACTGCCGGTGTCAATTGGAGCGTCAGTCCCTTCGCCACGTGGCAGCTCTCAAGCACGGTCTCGTTTGAATCGGATCAGGAGCTGGCTCAGCAGTTGGTCGAGCGAGTCGATCCACTGCAGTTGGATGCCAGCGCGCATCAGCAGGAGCATGGGATCGAAGTTCAGTTGCCGCTGCTCGAACGCTTGGCACCCAATTCCAAGGTGGTCGGGCTGGCGATCCACGGGGGCAGTTGGGTGGACATCGCCGCGGCCGCCAAGCAGTTGGCCGAATTTCTACAGTCCTTGGAGCAGCCGCCGCTACTGGTTATCTCCAGCGATATGAATCATTACGCGGCGGATCGAGAAAACCGGCGGCTCGATCGCTTGGCCTTGGATGCACTGGCCACCGGCGATCCGCAGCGCTTGATCGATGTTTGTCAGAAGCACGAGATCACTATGTGCGGACTGATTCCTGCCGCTTTGGTGATGGAGACACTCAGGCAGATGGGGCATGCCTTGAGAATCGTCGAAGTTGACTATGCTACCAGCGGCGACGTGTCGGGGGATAAAACACGCGTGGTTGGTTATGCCGGCGCGGTGTTGCTTGACCAGGCTCAGTGAATTAGGCTAGCAGTCTTTCTGCCTCGCTTAATTTGGGAAGATTGCCGCATGCTCTCGAGTCGACGAATTCATCGCTCTGCGTCGCCGCTCCGCCGCTATGGGCTGTGTCTGGCCTGTTTATTGACTGCCGCATTGCTCATGGAACAACCGGCCGCGTGGGCTCAACGCGCTCGCGGAGTGGATGTGTCTTCGTGGCAAGGCGCGATGGACTGGAATAAGACCTACGCCGCCGGGGCGCGCTTCGCTTTTGTGCGCGCGTCGCGAGGTCAGGACGAGGTCGACCTGCGGTTCAATCACAACATGAACACGGTTGCCAGTATGGCCGCCGCGGGTAAGACGATCTACGCGGGCGCATATCACTTTGCTAAGCCGACCGATCCGGGAATGCTCACGGGCAGTTCGTCCGCCGCGGCCATCGCTAGTAACGCGCGGGCTGAAGCGGAACACTTTATTAGTCTGGCTGGAGCTTACATGACACCTGGCTGGCTGCGTCCGGTGCTAGATCTCGAGAGCGGCGGTGGCGTGCTCTCGCGAAGCCAGTTGTCTTCGTGGGCCAATACGTTTATGGATCACGTGCAGACTCGCACGGGGGTCGAACCACTGCTGTATATGAACACCAACTACGCGACCAACTATGTCAACAGCACGCTGGCAGATCGCGACCTATGGATCGCCAACTACAACTCGAATGGCGTGTATGGCGATCCGCTGAGCGGTGCCAGCGGACCGCCCACGGGGAACATCGACGATTGGTCGTTTTGGCAATATTCAAGCACGGGTCCTGGCGACCTGTATGGGGTGCCAGCCAGTGCGAACCGATATATCGACATGAACGTGGCTAATGGCGACATCGATTTTGTACGCAGCTTTGTCATCCCCACTACCTCGGTCCCCGAGCCCAGCGGTCTGCTAGCCCTGGGCGGCGCGAGTCTGTTACTACTGGCGCGTCGCCGCCGCAGAAGTTTGGCTTGATCTACGACTGAGCCAGCTTGCGTAGCACGGTGGGCAGGATGCCGCCGTTGTTGTAGTAGTCCAGTTCCACTGGCGTATCGATGCGCACCGCTGCGGTGAACTCGGTAACCTTTCCCGCATCATTCGTGGCCCGCACGCGGAGAGTGCTGCGGGGTTGCAATTCCTGCGCGTCAATGCCGATGTCGAAGGTCTCGAAGCCGGTCAGGCCCAGCGACTTCCAGCTTTCGCCAGGTGAGAACTGCAGCGGTAGGATACCCATCCCGACCAAATTGCTGCGGTGGATGCGTTCGTAGCTGGCAGCGATCACTGCGCGGACTCCCAGCAGCAGCGTACCTTTGGCTGCCCAGTCGCGGCTACTGCCTGTGCCATACTCTTCACCAGCCAGGATCACTAGCGGTGTGTGGCTGTCGATGTAGCGCATGGCCGCGTCGTAGATCGGCAACTGTTCGCCGCTGGGAATATGCAGGGTGTAGCCCCCTTCGACCCCGGGGACCATTTGATTGTGGATGCGGATGTTGGCAAACGTGCCACGCACCATGACGCGATCATTGCCACGCCGAGACCCATAGCTGTTGAATTCCCGGACGCCCACACCGTGAGCCAACAGGAATTCGCCAGCCGGGCTTTTCTGAGCGATGGCGCCGGCCGGTGAGATGTGGTCGGTGGTGACCGAATCACCCAGCACAGCTAGACAACGCGCCCCGCCAATAGCCGTAGGCGGGATGACTTCTGCTGTAATACCTTCCAGGAAGGGAGGCCGTTGGATATAGGTGCTCGATTCGTCCCAGGCGTAGCGATCGCCGGGAGTGATCTCGATCGCGTTCCATTTTTCATTTGAGGTGAAAGCCCCGGCATATTGCTCTTCAAACATTTCCGGCAAAACGCAGGCTTCGATGGTGGCATCGATCTCTTCGGAGGTGGGCCAAATGTCGCGTAGGTAAACGGGTTGGCCCTGGTGATTGGTGCCCAGTGGGTCTACTTCAAAATCTATGTTTACGTTGCCCGCGATGGCATAGGCCACGACCAGAGGCGGACTAGCCAGATAGTTAGCGCGCGTCAGCGGGTTGACTCGGCCCTCGAAATTGCGGTTGCCGCTCAGCACGGCGGCGGCCACGAGATCGCCGTTAGCGATCGCCGAGGCCACCGGTTCGGGCAGTGGACCGCTGTTACCAATGCAGGTCGTGCAGCCGTAGCCGACCGTGTGGAAGCCCAGCTTGGCCAACGGCTCCGATAGCTCGGCGCGGTCGAAATAATCGGTGACCACCCGCGATCCGGGGGCTAGCGAGGTCTTCACATAAGGCTTGACGGTCAAGCCTTGCTCGACCGCTTTCTTAGCCAGCAGGCCGGCACCGACCATTACCGAGGGGTTGGAGGTATTGGTGCAACTGGTAATGGCCGCGATGACGACGGAACCATGGCCAATGGCCGTCGACTGACCGTTGCTGTGCACGATGGCCGTGTTGCTCAGAGATTCGGGGGCCAAGCCGAACCCGCGACTGGAGACGGGAGCGGTCAGGCTCTCAGCAAAGGCTTGCTTCATGTCCGTCAGTGGCACTCGATCTTGCGGACGCTTGGGGCCCGCCATCGACGGCACGACGCAACCCAGGTCGAACTGAAGGGTCTGCGAATAGGCCAAGGCAGGCGAATCATCTTCGCGAAACAGGCCCTGGGCTTTCATATAGGCTTCCACCAGCGCCACTTGCTCGGCCGAGCGACCGGTGCGCGACAGGTAATTCAGCGTTTCGGCGTCGACCGGGAAGAAGCCCATCGTTGCCCCGTACTCGGGAGCCATATTGGCAATCGTGGCTCGATCGGCCAGCGACATGTTCGAAATGCCCGCTCCGAAGAACTCGACGAACTTACCAACCACGCCGGCTTTGCGTAGGATCTCGGTCACGCTCAGCACCAGGTCGGTAGCCGTGGCTCCGGCCGGTAGCTTTCCGATAATTTCGAAACCGACGACCTCAGGCATCAACATATAGAGCGGCTGTCCCAGCATGCCCGCCTCAGCTTCAATGCCCCCCACACCCCAGCCCAGGACTCCCAAGCCGTTGATCATGGTGGTGTGGCTGTCGGTCCCTACCAGCGTGTCCGGCAGAGCCACTGGTCCGAGATGATCTTCACGCACAAACACGCACTGAGCCAAATACTCTAAGTTGACTTGATGCACGATACCCGTATTGGGAGGCACGACGCGGAAGTTATCAAAGGCCTGCTGTCCCCAGCGAAGGAACTCGTAGCGCTCCTTGTTGCGCTCGAACTCGATCTCGACATTGCGCGCCAACGCGTCGAGCGTGCCGAACAAGTCGACTTGCACCGAGTGGTCGATAACCAAGTCGACTGGGATGAGTGGATTGATTTTTTTGGGATCGCCCCCGAGGGCTTGCATGCCATCGCGCATGGCGGCCAAATCGACGATGCAGGGCACGCCCGTGAAGTCTTGCAGGACCACTCGGGCTGGCATAAACGGGACTTCCACCGGTGCCGGTGCCGCCGCATCCCACTTAGCCAAAGCGCGCACGTCCTCTTCTCGCACCACGTAGCCGTCGCAATTCCGCAATACGGCCTCAAGCAGAATCCGAATGGAGAATGGGAGCTGTGAGATTTTCCCTAAGCCCTGTGCCTCGAGCCTCTTCAGACTGTAGAAACCGATCTCGCCGCTCGGGCCGAGGAACGTGTCGCGAGCTTGGAAGGGATCTTGCAAAAGCGCTTGCTGTGCCATGGGTTTTAAGATTCTTAGCGCGAGGAAGTGTCTGGAGAGTTGCTCTTGGGCGGGTTGCTCAAGCGCCACATTCTGGCATTGCCACGCGGCAGCAACCGAAGGCCGGATTATAGCAACACCGACAGAGCTTGTTAATGTAGGCTGCTAGGCTTGTTGGTTGTCAAGCTGGGTGGTTCTGGCTGATTGTTCTGCATGCTCCGAAAGTAGTGGAAATTACGGGTGCAATGGTTCGATCAATTAAGTAATCCCTATCAGTGCAACCGCCTATCGAGGCAGCGGAGTTTAATTTATGAAAGTACGTCATCTTTTTGCTGTCTGTGTGGCCAGTATGGTGTGGAGTAG
The DNA here is from genome assembly GCA_040391435.1 of Aureliella helgolandensis. Classification (GTDB taxonomy): domain Bacteria; phylum Planctomycetota; class Planctomycetia; order Pirellulales; family Pirellulaceae; genus Aureliella; species Aureliella helgolandensis_A. The sequence goes on from JBEBXX010000008.1 coordinate 13,111, forward strand.
CGTTGCTCCTGCAGCGGTGCTGGCGTGTGAGAAATGCGATGGCGGGCATGTGTGCAGTGGTTACTGCCAGTCCGATGACCGCGGCCTGCTCGATAGGATCGATTCCGCCTTAGTGCGTCGCCAACCGCACTTGCCGCGAGTTTGTCTGCCGCAGTTGCCTTCAGTGCGAGGGGCCTTTCAAGCTAGCCTGCTGGGCAACTGTGGCGGCCCGAGCTGTGCCGGCCACTGCAGCGGCGGGCCGAACTGCGGTTGTGAGCTGACCCCAGCCAGTTGTGGCTGCGAAATCGCCGCTCCCAGTTGTGGCGTGGAGCAGGCATGGAGGCCGCAGAGCTCCGAGCCGCAGTGGCACTCACAGTCAATACCCTCAGATTCGCACGCTAGCTCACAGCCTGCCGTTCCGACGCCTGAGAGCGATCCATCCACCTTTCAACCACCGGCCTTTCAGCCGCGGCCGCACTCGGTGGAGAGTCTACCGGAGATTCCGCAGGTGCAGCCGCTGCCCCAACGCATGCCAGTGGAAACGGTTCCCAGACCCGACAGTGAGCACGATCCGTTTCGCGATGATTCGGTCAGGGTTCTGCGGCGTGTGCCCGCTCAGTCCGTTCAGCTCAGGCCATCGCAGCGAGCCTATCGCCAGAGCTACGATCCCCAAGCTAGCCATGAGTCAGTCCGCGTGTCGCTGAGCGATCGTGAGCTGCCAGGTCAGCGCCAGCTACAGACCCGCTTGAGCCAGCTTCCACACACCAGCTTGGATGCGCATCGATCGAGCCGCCAAGGGAATTTTTCACCCGACAGTCAGCCCGCAGACCAGCGACCACTGCCGGCGGTTGTGACCGCTTCTGGACTGACCAGTGCTAACATAGGCTCGCCAATTGGCCTGCCCGCCCAATCGTCCTCCTCTAGCCATCGCAACGCCGACGTCGGCGGCCGGCCCATGC
>JBEBXX010000009.1:0-13985 GCA_040391435.1 Aureliella helgolandensis
TCGGTCTGCAAAGGCAGGCGACCACGGTGCCAGCATGTCCGAGCACCAGCCCAACGAAAAAACGGATGCGAGCACCCAAGCACTCGCATCCGTTTCGATCCGTTTATTCTAATCACCAAGATCGGTTGACTACTTGCGCCGATGGTCCGCCTGCGAACGTGTTTCACCGGGCTGGATATGACCAGCCTTTTGGTTTTCACGCTTGATCGCTTCGTAGACCTCTTGGCGGTGAACTGGAATGTCTTGCGGGGCTTCAATACCAAGCCGCACTTTATCACCGCGAATATCGACAATCGTGATGACTACGTCATCACCGATCATGATGCTCTCGTCTCTGTGTCGCGACAGCACCAACATCTAAACGCTCCTTCCAAAATCCAACTTGTGGTTGTATGTCTCAATCCATTGAAATAGTTTTCAGGTGATCAATGAATGTCATCCACTGATACGGCAACTATCGTCCCCCGATTGGCCTAGCAATCACTAGGTCTCAATGGTTTCCAATTGGCGCGGCCTTGCCGTCTAAGACCGATTGGCCACATTGTTCCGTCTGGGATTAAAACTCCAGCTTAAGGTGCTTGAGACGTCGTGCGGTTTCGGCCATGAGTGCGTCTTCCTCGGCCTCGGTGTGGGCCACATAAGTCACTGAGAAACGCAGGTTGGCTCCGGCTTCGTCCCACGGGACCGTAACGATCGATTGCTGCGTAATCAAATGCTGGCTTGCCTGCTCGGCTTTATCGAAGCGGACGCCACCCTGGATGCCGCGTGGGGCAGGGGTGTACAAAAAATAAGTCCCGCCAGGCATGGCGCATTGAAAACCACAACTGCGCAGCGTAGCCACCAACTTTTCAAGTCGCCGGCGGTATTTGGCGCACACCGCGGCGGGAATGGCATCGTCGTCCAAGGCCGCGGCGGCGGCCTGCTGGATGGCCGCAAACTGGCCGCTATCGCTATTATCCTTCACATCGGCAAAAGCGCGCACCAAGGTCGGGTGGCCACACACCCAACCCATCCGCCATCCGATCATGTTGAAGCCCTTGCTTAGGGAATGCACTTCGACGCCAACCTCCCTAGCTCCGGGCACCGACAGAAAGCTGGTTGGGGGGCCATCGAAAGTCAACATGGCGTGGGCTGCGTCTTGCACAACCACAAACTGCTTGTCGCGCGCCAGCTCGACAACTCGCTCGTAAAAGCTGCGAGTGGCTGTTTTGCCAGTGGGGCTATTGGGGTAATTCAATACCAGCAGGCGTGTGCGCTGCCAGACATCGTCGGTGACCGCATCAAAGTCGGGAAAGAAATCGTTCTCTGCCAACAGCGGTAGAGCGTGCACGCTACCGCCATAGTATTTGGTATGCGTGCCAGCCACCGGATAGCCGGGAACGGTCATTAGCGTGATGTCCCCCGGATTGATGAAGCAAGCCGGCAGCATAGCCAACGCCGTCTTGCTACCGATGCAGTGATTAATCTCGATGGCTGGGTCGAGTTCCACGCCAAACTGTCGCTCCATAAAGCGGGCCACGGAGGCTTTGAAAGCGGCGATGCCGTTATCAGCGTATCCTCGATTCTCGGGCTGGTTGATCTCGGCGGCCATCCGCGTCCGAACCGACTCGGGGGCCATGCTATCGTTCTCGCCGATGCCGAAGTCGATCAGCGCACGGTCTGGGTAGTCGGCCAGCGCCTGCCGCTTGGCCCGCTTGATCTTCTCAAACTTGTAGATCTCTGTCCCCGTGCCGTAGCTAGAGCCACCGATGCGATCCGAGAAAAGCTTTTGGAAATAAGGTTCAGCCATCACACTTAGACTCATGTAAGCGGTTTAATGAGAAGGCGACGCTCCCCGGCGGAAGCCACCTAGCTCCACAAGGCTAACCCGAAGTAGTCCTTCCGACAACGGCGGGTCCTCCTCGCAATTCTTGCAACTCAGCCATATGACCGATAATTTTCGCAGCGGCAATAGCCGCCTGCTCGCCAAAACTCTTGACCAATTAGGGCATCCCTTAGCCATCCTGGATCGCCGCGGCGTGATCGTGTTTGTCAACTTACCGCTGTGCCACGTTTTCCAGGTCGATGCGGCTCAGCTCGTGGGCCAGGCCTGCAGTTGGCAAGTGGCCGAGGATGACGCGCCGTTTGCGGCCTTGCGAACCGCCTTGGCTCCGCCGGCCGGAGCCTTACAAGGCAAGTTGGTAGCCCGACAGTTGACGACTCCTATCGCCTTCGGATCGTCGCACTCTGGGCAGCTTTTTCTGCCATTGCTTGATGAGGAGGGGACGCCTCACGCCACCGCCGTCGTGCTCGGACAATGGTCGCAGCTATCGGCCCAGTTGGCCGTCGCCGAGCCGCTCAGCCTGCAGCGCCGGCAGATGCAATCCGACATACTGACCCGCATTCGCAGTCGCTGGCACACGCTGGACGGGCTACATTCACTGATCGGCACCAGCCCCGATGTCGAGTTGGCCATGGCGCGCGCTCAACTAGCTATCGCTCAGCCATGCAATCTTCTAGTCACTGGACCAGTCGGCATGGAACTGGCCGACATGGTTCGCAGCGTGTACCTCGGACGGCTGAAAAAAGCTAGCTTGCCGCGTTTGTCCGGACAGTTGTTCCCCGTCGACTGCCGAATAGTCGACGTGGGGAGACTGGCAGAGATGCTCGACTTGTTCGCGGCCAGATTGCGCGCAGATACGCCCCGCTTGAGCCATTTGCTGATGCTGGAACACATCGAGCAACTCGACAGCGCCTCAGCCGAATACTTGAGCCAGTGGTTGGCAGCCCACAATCAGCATTGCCTGGCTGCGGCCGTGAGCGAAGCTCGAGCTGAACAGCTAGCCAGTCGCGGGCCGACCTGGAGCCAGCTAATGTGTCAACTCTCCACGATCGAAATCGTTGTCCCCGGGCTGAGCCAACGACGCCAAGACATCGCCCCACTGGCCACGCATCTGCTGGCTGTCGCCTGTCAATCCAAGCGCCGCGCCCAATTGGGTTTCACCGCCGACGCCCTGCGACTGCTGGAGGCTTTCCCCTGGCCGAACAATTACCGACAGTTGGCCCACGCGATTGATGACGCCGTCGAGCGCGCCGTGTTGGTCGCTAACATACAAGTCAACCACTTGCCGGTTGAAGTGCGTTCGTACTCGAGTGCAACCCAGCACAGTCAGCTCAGTCAAATCAAGGCCATCGACTTGGATCAAGTTCTGGTGCAGTGCGAGCGGATCATGCTCAGCCGCGCGCTGCAGCTCTCGCCACGCAATCGGGCTCAAGCAGCGCGACTATTGGGGATCAGCCGCCCACGCTTGCTGCGCCGCATCGAACAGTTAGGGCTGGCTCAGCCAAGCGGCACTTCGCCCGCTGAGGATGATGGCTGAGGATGATCCCGCGGAAACTTGAACGATTCCCCACGAGTTTGCTTAAGTTTCATCAGCCTTCTGTTAAGCCGCGAACCCCTGGGCGGTCACGCAGGCTGGAGAGTTCTTGCGGAACCGGGCGTTAGGGTCCGCAGGGCAATTGATGCTTGCCAGTTTGTGCATGGCCAGTCCAAGTCCCAGCGGTTCGTTACAGACTACCCAGGCGGCGCGCCGATAGTTAATCCGTATCGCCGGCACATCATTACCGAAGTCGGCGAGCTGTCTCGATTGGTAAGCTCGTATTCACCAAGGCTGTAGTATGCATTCCGTACCCACACCTGCCTCCGCGCGACCTACCGCCGAACTTCCCGTAGCTCACGTGTCAGCGACGCTGCCGCCCAAGCAGTCCGCGACCACGACGGTCGCTGAGCTGCAAAGCGAAGTGGAGCTCCTGCGCGGCCAACTGGAGCTCAGCCGGCGCATGGCCGTGATTGGCGAGCTGACCAGTACGACCACACACGAGTTCAACAACTTGCTGATGACCATTCTCAACTATGCCAAATTGGGGCAGCGACACACGGACGATGCCTCGCGCGACAAGGCGTTCACGCGCATACTCGATGCGGCCAATCGAGCGACCAAGATCACTGGCAGCATTCTTTCACTGGCTCGCAATCGCAACGGCCAGATGGAGCCCGTGGATCTGAAGGGGATCGTGGAGGACACGCTGTTGCTACTGGAACGCGAGTTTCGCAAATACCGGATCCATTTGGAAATTGCTTTGGACGACGCGCTGCCGCAGGTTCACGGTTCGGCCAGCGACCTGCAGCGAGTGCTGATCAATTTATTAGTCAATGCGCGACAAGCCACGCCCGAAGGGGGCAGCGTGCGCGTTGGCCTGCAGCGAGATTCCAAATCACAGGATGTGATTTTGACAGTTCGCGATACGGGCACGGGCATCGCGCCGGAGACGTTGCCTCGCATATTCGACCCCTTCTTTTCCACGAAAAGCGGTCCCGACTCTTCTGGCAAAGGAGGGACTGGAGTAGGATTCTCTGCTTGTAAAGAAGTGATCGACGCGCACGGTGGCCGCATTCGCGTCGAGAGCTCGGTGGGCAAGGGGACCGCGTTTATGATTCGCCTGCCCAGTATTCGGCCCTAGTGGGCTTCCTGACTGACGCGCGAATGCACCGACAAGATGGCGTTCAAAACAATTCTGATTCTCGCCGCCCTAGCTCAGCTTCTGGCTGCCGGGCTGGCGCTGCGGATCAATTTTCGCTACAGAATTTATTCAGCTTGGTTCTTGCTCTCTGCGGCGGCTTGCGTGGGAGCGATCCTCCGCCTCACCACACTCACCGAACACTGGATGCAGACGCCGACGCTGTTCGACGACCGCAATCTGAGGCTCTCCTCCTTCGCCGCCCTGCTCGCATCGATCCTCTTGCTCGGTGGCATGGCGCTCATCGAGCCGTTCTTCGTACGCATCTCTGAGGCGGACAAATCGCTGCGACGCGAGCATCGACAATTGTCCACGTTCGTTCGCGCAACCGAAGAAGAGCTCAAGCTGGCTCAGCGCATTCAACGCCGCCTGCTCCCGGTGGGCGACATAGAACTGCCGCACGTCGACATCCATGGAGTTTCCGAGCCGGCCGAATGGACCAGCGGCGACTATTTCGATTACCTCGCGCTGCGCAGCGGCCTGACCGCCGTGGTTATTGCCGATGTGTGCGGCCATGGCATCGGACCGGCCCTGTTGATGTCTTCTACACGGGCTTCGCTGCGCGGCTTGGCACCCACGCTGGACGACGTGGGCGAATTGCTAACCTATGGCAACCGCGCCGTCGTAGATTGCGTTTCGCCCAGCGAATTCGTGACGCTCTTCGCCGCCTGCTACGACTCAGCCACGCAGTCGCTGCACTATGCCGGGGCAGGGCACGTGGCCTTTTTGCTACGCAACGATGGTTCGAGCCAATTACTGGAAGCCGACGTGCCACCACTGGGGATACTCAGCGAGCTCACCGTCAAGACTCGCCGGCTGAGTGGACTGCAAGCCGGCGAGATCCTCATCTTGGTAACCGACGGCATCCTTGAATCGCGCAACGCCAGCGAGGAAATGTTCGGTGAAGCTCGCTTGCTGGCCACCGTGCTGCAGTTCCGTCAGCAGTCCGCCGCCACCATCGCCAAGGAGTTGCTGCAGGCCGCCAAAGATTTCACCGAACAGCGTGTCTCGCAAGACGATATTACTGTGGTGATTATGAAGATCGAGTGAGCGACTTTGCTGCGAACTGCGAACTGTCAACGGCGAACTGCGAACTGTCAACGGCCAACTGCCAACTGCTAACGGCTAACGGCTAAACGCGTTGCGCGGCCAACACCTCGCGTTTGCCCCCCACCGGCCCAGCCATCTTATCGACGTGCAAGCCACACTGTTGCAGAGCCTTGCGGACCGAACTCTTAACGCAGTAGCTGGTCAATAAGCCACCTGTGCGCAGCCAGCCAGCGGCAACTTCAAACACTTCCACCGTCCACAGTTCGGGATTGGATTCGGGGCTAAAGGGATCGAAGTAGATCGCATCGAAGCTGGGATTGTCGGCAGCCTGCACAGCGAGCGTCGCGATGGGCGGCGACCAATCGCGTGCATCGCCCAGCCACAGCCGCAGCTCGACGTATTCACCCACGCGCGCCGTCAGCGGCTCCCCCGCCGCGGAACTCGCTAATAGTTGCGGAGTTTGTTGCCAGCGAGCCACCTGCTCGCAGAATGCCTGACACAATCTGGGCAGCGCATCAAACTCACTCACTGCAAACCCTGGATCGCTGAGGGGAGTCCGCGCCAGCCCCTGAGAGATGCACTGCGCGACCGAATCGGGCAGTTGCAATTGACTGAAAATTTCGCTGGGGAGCAACGCGCATTCCAGCGCCGTGAAGACTAGTGGCGTGCGGTAGTGCTCGGCCATCGCGGCTGTCAGCAGAAATCCCGTCGCCGTTCCCAGACCGTACTCGAGCACCGCGGAGGGAATCCGCTGTCGCAGCCGAGACAATACTTGGCTGTTGTACAGGTAGACGATCAGCGTTTCGCTGACCGCGCCGCAGCCGCTGTGGAAACTTTCATTGAGGCTGGCATCCCAGAGTGTGCGACTGCCATCGTCGGTCAGTTCCCAGTGCCAAGCTGCCGAGCTGGTAGGCCAACGATTTCGAACGGGTGGTGGCACGTTTTTAGATCTTTCTTTTGAAGAGTGGCTCGACGCTCCGCGTCGGTAAGTGTGGCTCGACGCTCCGCGTCGTACAAGTTTGAGCATGCCGACGCGGAGCGGCGGGCCACAGTAGCTCCGCGCAGTATAAGCCTGAGCATACCGACGCGGAGCGGCGGGACACACTGGACGCTCCGCGTCGTGCAAGCCTGAGCATGCCGACGCGGAGCGTCGGGCCACACTACAATTATTATCGAGCCACGCCCTGCTGACGAGTCAACAGCAGGGCGGCATCCATGTGAAAGTCAGGCAACGTCAAATCCACCCGCCGATCCTTTACCGAAAGGCTCGGCAACTTATCGCGCTCGCCACTGACCGGATTGATGCGTGCGACTTCGTAAACTCCTGCGGGAAGCTCAAGCGACAGTTCAACTGGCGGGTGCGGCGTGTGCAGTCGCTCCAGTGCCGCTGGGTCAAGTTTTTTAGGGATCTTGCGGTGGACATACACTAGATAAGTCTTATCGGCCTGCCCCAAGCACGAGCAGATCAGGTCCTGGCTCGTCTTAACCAAGCTAGTCGGCTGCGGTGCGATGTGTGGCAACGGCAGACCATCGATCAATTGCTTGAGTACCCCCAACTGCTGGCGCAGTGACCGACTGCCTCCGCCGGGCGAGCGGTAGTCGCTGAGCGTGCCGGCGGGATGAGAGACGCTGAACGAATAGTCCAAATTGTTATAGAGAGCGCCGCCGGCCAACATGAAGTCCCATCCCTCGGTGCGATATAGAAAATCTGGCTGTCCACGAAAGCCCGTTTCGTTTTCGCCGATCGGTTTGTTCAAATGCCAATTCTCTGCCACGGCTAGCGGTGGATGGCAATAATGAAAGTTGAACAACGAAACAGCCGGGTGAGGGTCATCGACGCGTTGGCTGCCGTTGGCGATGTTCAGTGAAATCAGTTTGTGACAGCCTACCTCGCGCTGAGCGGCCACGAGGCCGTCGATGATTCGTCGCTGCCACTGGTCGGTCACCCCGCCGAAGTACGGCTCGTTGCAGACTTCAAAATAGACGTTGTCGAACTCGGCCAGCGCATGTACCAGCTTCTGCGACAGAGCGATGTGGACGTCGAGCAGATCTGGATGCTTGGTCGTGTACACTTCCAGCGATTCGCAGTTGCCAATCCCGTTGACATTATTGCGAGCATTCATTGGGTTAATGGCCCACAGCCCCGCATTGTACATTGGACAAAACAGAGTCAATTCCAAAACGATGTTTTGCTTTGAAGCTTCACTCACAATGTCACGCAGGCGACTGAAGTAGCTCTCATCCCAGCGAGTCAAATCCCACTTCGGTGTGCCCTCGGCAGTGGCTTGAGTGGTCCGCGCCCAGGGAGCCAAGTAGTCTTTGTCCGCGGGTGCAAGCGTGTTTTCCGTAATGTTAAAAGCCGCAGCATCTTCTCGGTAGGCACCGCTGAAGACGCGTGAGTGATTCAATCCATGCGCGGCCAGTTCAGTCAGATAAGTTCGGTAGTCCAGCGACTTGTTGAGCAGCAGCCCATAGTGTTCGGCCGAGGTGATCAATACCGTCGGATTGCCGCGGAACAGGAAATAGCGAGGATTGTCAGGATGCAGCGAAAAAGGCTCGGCATTTGCTTTTGGCTCGGCAGCGCGCGACAAGTGTGCGCAGAAAACCGGCTGAAGGCACGCAACGATCGATAGCACGATCAACCACAGAACTCGCATGGAAATTTCTCCAGTCGTTAGGAATGTATTTTACAGATTTTCTTGCAGTGTGGCCCGACGCTCGGCGTCAGCAAGTGTGGCTCGACGCTCCGCGTCGTACAAGCCTGGGCATACCGACGCGGAGCGGCGGGCCACACTGGCTCCGCGCCGTATAAGTTCGGGCATACCGACGCGGAGCGGCGGGCCACACTGGCTCCGCGCCGTATAAGCCTGAGCATACCAACCGGCGGAATGGAATGCGCGAACCGGCGGAGCGGTTCGGCGACTATCCATCGCCGTTGTTGTGATCGCTGCAGTCGGGGAGTAAACTCAGAGGCTCGCCGGAGCGAGTTTCTCCAGGAAGCTCGTCCGACTCCCGTTGCCCTAAGAGAAGATACACATGATGATGCGCTGGTCGAGTTGCTGCTGGATGGGAATGCTTTGCTGCTGGGTCGTCTGCGGTGCTATTATCGGAGACACTCGTCTTGCAGCGCAGCCGCCGAAAGAGACGCGCCGCAGCCCCTTGCCGCCGGCCGAATCGCTCCAGATGATCGAGCTGGCCGAAGGTGAGCACGCGCGACTGCTGGCTCATGAACCGCAGATTGTCGATCCAGTCGAAGCGGTTTTCGATGATGCAGGCCGCATGTGGGTCGTGGAAATGCCCGACTATCCCTTCCGCGTTAGCGAACAACCACGTGGCCGCATTGTCGTGCTTAGCGATCTCGATGGCGACGGGCTGTACGACAGCTCGCAAGTGTTCGCTGACCAGTTGGAAATGCCCACTGGAATTGCGCTGTGGAAAGATGGGGCAGTGGCCACGGTGGCCGGTAAGGTGATCTATCTGCGCGACAGCGATGGCGACGGACGAGCGGATCAGACGCAAATCTGGCTAGAGGGCTTCAAGCAGGACAATGAACAGTTGCGCGCCAACCATCCGCGACTAGGGCCCGATGGCTGGTGGTATATCGCCTGCGGCCTGCGCGGCGGAGCGGTGCAATTGGGACCAGAGTTGCGTGGCGATGCGCCCGCTGCTCCCCTGGAGATCGGCAGCCGTGACGTGCGCTTCCACTTGGCGACCAAAACCATCGAATTAGTCACCGGCCCCGCGCAGTTCGGTTTGGTCTTCGACGGCCTGGGCCAACGCTTGTTCTGCAGCAACCGCAATCCAGCGGTGCAGGTCATCTTCGAGCAAAGCGACTTGAACGGCAATCCACTGACCGGTTTGGCACCCAGCGACGACGATGTCGTACCCGCCGGCGATGACTCCCGCTTCTACCCACTGGTCGACGCGTGGGTCACCTCGCACCTGCACTCGGGACAATTCACGGCTGCCTGCGGAGTCTTCGCACGCGGCCCGGCCGACGGCGCCACCGACATCTACACGTGCGAACCGACTGGCTCGCTCGTGCATCGGCAGCGCTCGACGCGCGTCGGCACGCGGCTTACCCCGGCCGCCGAACAACCCGATCCGGCTGGGCGCGAGTGGCTGGCCAGTCGCGATGCGTGGTTCCGCCCGGTCAACGTTGGCCAAGCGCCCGATGGCGGACTAATCATCGTCGACATGCACCGCGCGGTGATTGAACATCCTCAGTGGGTACCCGAGGAGCTCAAGCATCGCGCGGATGAACGCTGGGGGGATAATGCGGGAAGGATCGTGTGGGTTGGTCCAGCGCAGCAAGGCGAGCAGCAGTCCGCCGGCATATGGCGCGATCTGCGCGAGCGGCCGATGAAAGGCCGCACCGACGCCGAGTTGCTCGAACTGGTCGGATCGGACAACGCTTGGCTGCGCCAGACCGCTAGCCGCCTCTTGCTGGAGCGCGATGCCACACAGGCCAGCTCGGCGCTGCAACGCATGGCGGGCGATGCCAAGCTGTCGACCAACGCGCGTTGCGACGCTCTGCGGCTAGCGAGTCTACTTAGCCAAGGGGAGCCGACGAATATCGATGTTGCTCCCTGGCTGGACGCTGACTTGAGCATCCCTAGCCAGCAGGTGCTCGCCATGGTCGCCCTAAGCATCATCCGCCAAGGGGAGGCTCCATCCATACATCCGGATAAACTGCTAAACCTTGCCGCGACGGCTCCCAGCGGTGGTGTCCGCTTTGCAGCTTGGCTGTGCTTAGGAACTACGGCCGAACTGGAAGATAAGACCACGCCCGACGCAGCCCCGCTGTCGATCGACGCGGCGCACGTGGACGCCGTCGCGCAGGCTTGGCTACGGGACGGCGATCGCTACGAGTTGATGGCTGCGGCCAGTGGACTGCGCAATGAACCGGGAGCTTTACTGCAAAGCTGGTTGCACCAACTGGCACACAGCACCGACATCAACGGCTCGGCGGCCGAGCAGGTGCCGCACATCGCCCGGGCGCTGACGGCTGCGACTGTGCGCCAATCCGCCGCACTACTTGAGAAGAGCACTGGGCAGGACAGCGCTTCGCAGGCTCGCGTTCATCGCAGCGATCCGTTAGCTCAGATTATACAGACGGCGTCTGGGGCGATCTCTCAGAGCGTGGCGGCGGAACCTGGCGCGCAGGCTTCAGCCGGGCAGCGTGCGCTGCGACTGGCAGCGCTGGAGTGCCTGCAACCCATCGCTAAACACGCCCAGTTGAAATCTCAGCTCGCCCCCGAGTTGTGGCAGGATCTAGCCAAGCTGGCCGAAGATCCAGCCCAAGCGAAGGGCATGCGCATCGCGGCCATTGGCCTGCTGGCCGATTCGCCGCAACCGGGCACCTCACAGCGACTGGCTCAAATGGTCTCAGCTACGTCAGATCCCGATTTGACGGGGCCCCTGCTGCAGACTTGGTGCGCCATCGGCGGCGATGCGCCCAACTCTTTGCTCATGGAACGGCTGACCAGCGCTACGCCCCAACTGCAGCGCGAACTATTGCCACTAGTGGCCTCCAGCGAAACTCGCTTGGCTCTGCTGGCAGAGCAGATGCAAGCCGGACAAATAACTGCTGGGCAGATTGGCGTCGCCGAACTGACCAAGCTCGTTGCCCGGGCGACTGGCGACGCCAAAGCCCAATTACAAAAGCAGTTGTCACTCATTGCCAACTCCGATCGCGCGCAGGCGGTCGAGCAGTACAAGCCAAGCTTGGCGCTAGAGCCTGATGTGCAGCGTGGCCTCGAGGTCTTTCGCAAGCACTGTGCATCCTGTCACCGAGTAGGTGAGGTAGGCGTGGACGTCGGCCCCAATATCTCCGACTCTCGCACCAAGCAGCCGCTTGAGTTATTGACCTCGATCCTGAATCCGAATTTGGCGATTGACAACAATTACTTTCGCTACGTGGTGCTCACCGAAGATGGCCGGGTAATTGAAGGGATTATCGCGGAGGAAACGGCAGATGCTTTGGTAATTCGGGGCCAGGACGATCGACGCGAGTTGATTCGACGCGAGGACATTGACACAATGAAAGCCACGGGTGTTTCCTTGATGCCCGATGGGCTCGAGGCCCAGATCGACCAGCAGTCCATGGCGGACCTGATCGGGTTCATCAAAGGCTGGCGCTACATGGACGGGGCGGTTCCCGACAAGTAGCCGAACTTTTCGATAGCCGGCCGGGCGTGGCTGGGAGAGCTCAGTCAGTTGTGGTCGGCGGAGCGGCAAGCTTGGACTGCTGCCACTAGCCATCGCTTTTGTCGCTGACCAGTGGCGGCCAAAGCGTAGCGGTGCTAGTTGCTTCGTGAATGACTGCTAGAACAATACAAAGCTTAAAGCGCATGAAAGACACACCTGCCTCGTTGCCCACTATCGGCTGGCGTGAGTATGTTTCGCTGCCGGATCTGAAAATATCTGCCATCAAGGTCAAGGTCGATACCGGGGCGCGGTCGTCCAGCCTGCATGCGTTTGAACTCGAGCTGTTCACGCATAAGGTACTGGACTATGTGCGTTTTAAGATCCATCCCATCCAGCGCAATGACACGCGGATCGTGGAGGTAGAAACGCCCGTATTTGACATGCGGCGGGTCAAAAGCTCGAGCGGCGAATCGTCCGTGCGGCCCGTGATCGTCACGCTCGTAGAACTGATGGGTGTGGCTTGGCCAATTGAATTGACGCTCGCCAACCGCGACCAGATGGGATTCCGCATGCTGCTGGGTCGCGAGGCAATACGTGGGCGAATGCTAGTAGATCCCGGCAGATCGTATTTTGGCGGCAAACCTAAACGCAAGAAGGTTAAGCGCAAACCTTGAACCATGTTAGTGGGCCCCACCTTCCTTACCCCACGCGGCGCGCAGTATACATTTGGGGCCTGAGCACTGCGCAGCTACGGCTGTAGCTTGAGGAGCAGGCTATGATCGCCAATGTCGTGCACGTGCACCGCTGGGGAGAGTTGGTCACCCTCCTTCAAAATCTCATCTCCGAGCATCACGACACTTTGTTTGCTTGAGCGAAAAACGAAGTTTACTGGACGTCGCTCGAGTTCGCCGGCCATATCGGCCAATGGATCTACCCGGCGATTATCGGCTTCGTTATCAAGGCTGATATTAAGGTCGTCCCGCTGGTCGCCTTGCAGGTTGCTGTTGAGATCGTCGCCGATGGGCTGGACGCCTGTACCCACCAAGCGTCGGTCTAGCACATCTGCCGGTTCCGTGGTGAGGCTTTGGAACGGGTTCGCACTGGCTAAGAACTGCAGGCTGACCTCTGGCCAGACCTCCTTTTTGAGCGGTCCCTTGGACTGCTGCGCTGCGCCTGGCGCACTCGCTACGGCGGGCGCGGCTGCCGGCAGAGGTGCGTGAGAAGGCATCGCATTATATGGCACGGTGTCGGAGTCTGCATCATCCCCCGGCGCGAGCACCACGTAGGCTAAGACCAACAGCAACACCGGAAGGATGGCGATTTTCAGGCGTTGATGCTTGGAGGCTGGCTTGCGGGACGGGTGCCGCTTGGGCGTTGGCTTGGCTTTCATCGGAGCTCATATCTAACGACGGTGTGTTAAGTGCCGCACTCGGCGGGCGACCGTGGCGCTCAGCCGGCCGCATGCAAACTATTCCCGCGAGGCGAGAAGCGCTGCTGTGGCGGCGGGGAACTTCAAAGTGATGGCAACTCTAAAATGTGTAGCGTGATCGTCTTCGGGTGTGAGATTCAACGCGATGATGCGAACCGGCCGATCGAGCCGACTCACGTCGTGCAAAAAGCGAATCACATCGTCGTAGCCGGCGGAAACTTGCAGGGCCACGTTAGCGACTCCATCGGCGGTGGTGGTTTCACGAAGATTGACCAGTGCTATGTCGTGCCGCTGAAGCAGTTCAGTCGCCACACCAATGAGCGGTTGATCGGCAGCAGTGGCCACCGAATACTTATCACTCAGCAAGCTTCGCCTGTGTTGCAGTTGCACCGTCAACTCCGATAACTCTCGCTCCAACTGAGGCAGGATGCTCTGCAACCACTCTCCCTCGCGGGCGATTTGTTGAAGCCGTTGATCGGCGCTGACCACCGGGCGCAAACCCGCGAAGTAGCTGCTGAGCAGACACGCCGTCAACACGGACAATCCGATCAAATGTATGCGCAGAATTTTCAAATGTTCGTTCATGTTTAACTGTGGGTGTCGGTGTTTGAGAGTGCCATCTCAAAACTCACAGTGCAGCGAATACTGCAAGGTGTCGGAGTTGGCGTCGACTTTCTCCAAAGAGCTACTCAAGCTGACCGCCGAAAAATAGCGGGTATCGCGCAGCATTTGCATCACTTGCGAACAACTGGCAGAGCCCGTGCTGAGCAACTGTAGATCGACATAGCCGCTCGCGGCG
>JBEBXX010000010.1:0-13872 GCA_040391435.1 Aureliella helgolandensis
GGGCTGGGCAACCTGCTTGAGGTGCACGCAGTAATAGTGAAATACTCGTTGCGGATGGTACGGTTCCCCCTCCAAGTCGCTCTTCGTCAATTTAGCCCAGAAGCGAGCCGCTTCAATCAACACGGTGGCCGCAATGTGATCCGGATGAGCATCGACCCAGTAGGGCGCAAAGAGCCACTTGGGACGCACGCGGCGAATCACGTTAGCTAGCTTGCCACGTGCCTCCAGCGTGGCCTCCAAGAAGCGATTGGGTAAGCCTAAGTTCTCGCGCCAAGTCAGACCCAGCGCAAGGCTCGCCGCCTGCGTCTCGACCACCCGTGTCTCTAAACTACCAAACGGAGTCGGTTCACCGCTGGTCAAATCGAGCACCCCCACGCGCCACCCCAAGGCGATCATCTTGGCAATTGCTCCACCCATGCCTAATTCCGCGTCATCCGGATGCGGTGCCACGACCAACATGTCCAGCAGGTCTAGCGGCGCGATCGATTGTGGTTTTACTGGCATAGATGGCAGCTTTAAATGCGGCGAGGTGGTGGGTAAATCTCAAATTTCATTTCTCAATTCTCCAGCAACGGCAGCACGACACAAGCGGCTTCATCCGCATTGCGCATCAGCAGCCGATCGCCTGAGAGCGCGGCGGTATTCCAGCTCACGTCGCCGAGCACGGGCAGCTTGGCCAGCTCATTGAACTTCTGCGGACTGGCCTCGACCAGCACCAGCTCACCACTCTCAGCGGTGATCAATAGGTGCTCGCCGACGAGCAACAATTGCCCCTGTCGGTAGCGGCCCTTCTTCCACTGCCGCTGGCCATCGCTCACGCGAATGCATTCCAAAATGCCATCGCTCAACCCATAGGCGTACCCGTCCCGCACTACGCAGTTGGTGAACTTGGTGCGCAGGTTTGCCGAATTGCTCCACCGCACGTCCACGGACCAGATATTATCCGCCGACGCGACATGCAGCAGACGGCAGCCTTCCCCGTAGCCCTTGGTGAGCAAAACATGTTCTGCGTCGACGATGGCTGGCTGGCTAGCCGTGGCGGCACCGCTGCTGCTGCCCGGCCATGAACTGGTCCACAACTGCGCACCGGAGCTCGCATCGTAGCCGGCCACTTGCTTTTCACTGACCGACAGAATTTGCGATCGTCCCGACAACTCCACCCACGCGGGTGAAGCGTAGCTGATTTGATCGGCACCGCTGCGCCACCGCTCTTGGCCCGATTCGCGATCGAAGGCGATGAGCGTATGTTTATCTGGGCCGATTCCGCCCAATGGAATGACCACTATATCCTCGACCACTAGAGGCGCGGCGCTGCGTCCCCAACTCACCTGCCGTTCAAAGGCGGCTTGGTTGGTGCCGGCCAGCTCCAACAGCTCCTGGGCCCACAGCGCTCGACCGCTGGACAGCTCCAGACAGCTTAGGCGACTGACCGCCGAGCACGCATACACTCGTCCATCGGCAATCGTGGGAGTGCTGCGTGGACCGACACCGCCCAACACGTCACTGTGCCTAGCCTCGATAGCATTGCTCCATAGCAGCGTCCCGTCGAGGACGCTATAGGCCGAGGTCCATTCTTGCTGGCCACGCTGCTCCATTGTTACGGCGATGTCCCCCTGAACAGCAAAGCCGGACCAACCTGCTCCGATGTCTTGCTTCCACACGATGCGTGGTGGCGACGCGACCCAATCGGGCTCCAGCTTGACATGCTTCAATGTGGCATCGCGATTGGGGCCTAGATATTGCGGGAAGTCGCTTTCGCGCTGCGCGAGCATGTCCGCCGCAATCTCCGGCTGTTGGGCCCGCGGTGCAGCACTGCCAGCCGCCGCAGCACTTGCCGCAGCACTTGCTGCAGTGCTATCGGCAGACTGCCGTGCGGCGGCGTTGCCCGGCTGCGTGGCTTGTAGGCTCGGCAGTCGCGCATCTGCCGGGCCGCTCCAGCGCGACGTAAACTGCGGGACGAGCTCGCCATTGAACCGTTCGAATTTATAGCCCGTTAGGAAGATAAGCAGCAGCACCGTCGGCAGCAGCAGCAGCCCTCGCCACCACACTCGCGGCGCGGTCGAGCGGGCTAGCAAAATTACCAGCGCCAGCCACACCACCAGTCCCAGCAGGCCAGTCATAATGTTGCCAAAAGCAAAATCGCTGGCGTGTGCCGACCATCGTACAATCACGATAGCCATAGTGCCGGCAAGCACGGTGGCACCCAGTAGCCAGTTGAAAACCTGCGGACGTCGCGAGGCGGACATGGGCTGAGTTGGCGGTAGCTTCGTATCAGTCATAATTCACCCAACGCTTATGATTTCAAGTGGCAAGGCGAGTATTCTAAGCCTAGGAATAAGTGTATAACCAGTCTGCTCAACAGACCATGAGTCCAGCGGCACATGCAGCGGGCTCGGGGGCCAGCGGCACATGTTCAGCAGGCTACGGGTCGAGCAGCGTATAGGTCCAGCCACACGGTCGAGCACCAGCCAAGCATCTACAATGGGTTTACTGAGACCACATGCCCCACGCACTACAAAATGTACAGGATCTCGCCAAGTTACGGGCCAACATCGAATTGGCCGTGTTGGGTAAATCCGAAGTGGTCAAGCTCGTAGTCACCGCGTTGCTGGCCGGAGAGCACGTGTTGCTTGAAGACGTGCCGGGCGTGGGCAAGACGCTCATCGCCAAAGCCGTCGCCAAAAGTTTAGATGGCCGATTCTCGCGTTTACAATTTACGCCGGACCTGCTTCCCAGTGATATTACAGGGAGCAGTATCTACAATTCGTCCAGCGGCAAGTTCACCTTTAATCCCGGCCCAATCTTCGCCAATGTAGTGCTGGCTGACGAAGTCAATCGCGCTCCACCACGCACTCAAAGCGCCTTGCTCGAAGGTATGGGCGAGGGGCAGGTCAGCGTGGATGGTGAAACCCATCGACTACCCAACCCGCTGTTGGTGATCGCCACCCAGAATCCTTTTGAATTTGAAGGTACCTATTTGCTGCCCGAGAGTCAGCTCGATCGATTCCTGCTCCGCGTCTCGGTGGGTTATCCGCAACGCGAGCACGAGCGCAGCTTGCTCAAGTCGCACCGCTTAGGGGAGCCCATCGACCAATTGCAGCCCGTGCTTTCCTCTGGGCGGGTGATGGAGCTACAGCACTTGGCTCGGCAAGTCCAGTTTGAAGACTCGCTGGTCGAGTATCTACTGGATATCGTGCATGCCACGCGCAACAGCGATGCGCTGCAGGTAGGGGTCAGTACGCGCGGCGCGCTGGCGTTCTACCATGCGGCACAGGCTTATGCCATGGTCGACAACCGCCAGCATGTAATTCCCGACGACATTAAACGTCTAGCTATTCCCGTTTTAGCGCATCGCGTAGTCTCGCGTGGCATGCTGCCGGGGGCTGAGCGGGCAGCGGCGGAAGAAGTTATTCGACGACTGTTGGGCAACATCGCGGTACCGGTCTAGCCACCGGCGGAGCCATCCATGGAGACGATGCAAAACGCCAGCCAAACTCCTCCCAAAAGTGTTGTCAAACAGCTCTGGCGGCGCTGGAGAAACAAGCGTGCTCGCAATCGCGCGCGGGCCATGTCGCGGGTCCGCTTTCGATTGACCCGCGAAGGAGTGCACTTCATCGGTGTCTTGCTATTTATTTTCCTGGGAGCCCTGCTCCGCGACATCAATCTGCTGATACTGCTGGCCGGAGCCATGATTGGACTGATGCTCTTGCAGTGGCGATTCAATACGCGCTCATTGCTAGGGTTGACCGCACAGCGTTTTTTGCCACGCAACGCCTTCGTGGGTCACGAGACCAACGTCGAAGTGCGTGTAACTAATCCCAAGCGCTGGCTGGGAGCTTGGCTGGTGTTGATCGAGGATCCACTGCACAAACTTTTGCCCAACGTCGAGAAGCTCAGTGAGAAAGGGACGGCGGTGATTGATGAAGTCGCTCCCAACGCGGCCCAGTCCGCCACCTATCAATTGACGTTTCATCAGCGCGGGCGATACCGCGTCGGTCCAACCACGCTGTCGACGCGGTTTCCATTGACTCTTGGACGTGGTTCTCGAACGCTGGACAATCAGGTTCAGTTCACGATTTTCCCTAGGCTCGGCCAGCTATCAGACAACGTGCGGGGGCTGTTCCAGCAGGAGCAGCAGGGGAGTGCGCGGGCCGCGCGCACGGTGGGCATGCAGGAGGGGGAATTTTATGGGCTCCGGCCCTGGTCGACCGGGGATTCCAAGCGGTGGATCCATTGGCGCACCACCGCGCGCTTGGGCGAACTGTCAGTGCGGCAGTTTGAACGTCGCGAGCGTCAACGCGTGTGCGTGCTGCTCGATTTGCAGGGCCCGTCCCAGCGCAAAGGCACCTCGAGCGAACAAGCCGAATTGGCCATTTCTTTTTTGGCCAGCCTAGCCCATGCCACCATCCGCAGCGGAGCAGAACGTTTGGCTATCGGGGTCGCAGCCAGTGAGACGTTTGTGCTGCCCGACGTGCAAGGCTGCGTGTTAGTGGAGGACCTGCTGCGGCGGCTGGCTGTGGTTGAAGCCAATCCCCGACCCGATCTAGTCACGGCTCTGCAGGGACTGACGCCGGTCTTGCTGAACAATCCCTACTTGCTAGTCATCAGCACGCGTGCGGATCAAACGGCGTGGCTGCGCGAGCAGGCCCGCGGACGTCTAGCCAGTCGTCTGATGACTCGCCTACACATCAGATGGCTCAATACCACGCAAGGTGAACTGGAGCCCTACTTCACATGACCGCTACCGTTTTGAAGGACTTGCGATGCTCGCTGACGCTGCACTTTGCCGTCATCGCGTGGTTGACCGCCATGCTGGTCGCGGCGGGCAGCGGTTCTTACTTTCTACCCGCGTTTATCTTTTGCGTATCGACGGCCGCCTACATCTTCGTAGACCGCTTGGAGTGGTTTGAACTAGGCCGCGTGGGCAGCTACGTGGGCATGCTGGCAGCCACCGTGTTTTCCGTCGGCAGCTACTTTTATAGCGCCTTCTCCGTCCCTTCCGAGAGTGGGCAACTGGCCGCGATCGCCGGACTGCTAGTCTATCCCGAGGCGGTACTGTTTCTACAGCGCAAGAGCCTGCGAGTATACGAGCAGATTGCCGTGTTTCTGCTGTTAGAAATGATTGTCGCGGCGCTAGTCAACGACAATCTTTGGTTCGGCGTCTTGCTGGCACCCATTATGCTGATGTGGGTCTCATCACTGTTCTTATTTTCGCGCTACGCCACGCTCGTTCAGATGAATCCCAATTTGGATGAGCCCACACCGATGCTGGCAGAGATCCTGTACAGGTTGTTTGTCAAGTCGGTGATCGGCGAGAAGCAGAATCCGCAAGTGGTGACGACGCGCCCCGGACAGCACAGCGGCCCCGCGGGACAAAGTCTGAGGCGGATCTTGCAATCCATTCCGCTGGGCATCGGAGCGATGGTCTTTGCAGGCTTTTTCTTCTATCTGCTGCCACGAACCGGTGCGGTCCAGTTCGAACCATCGCTGGGACCTACCGCGCGGACCGGGCTGCCGCGCACGCTGAACGTGGGCCACGTCGGAAGACTGTTGTCCGACCCGACTCCGGTCATGCGAGTTAGCGTGAGCCATTTCAACACCAAGAAAAACTACCCTCTGCGCCAATCCCCTTACATCCGTGCGCGCGTCATGGACTCCTACGGGAACGCTTCGCGCGCTTCCCGCTTCTACGGAGCCGAGTGGATCTTTGGAGGCGTTCCCTCCTACCTGCAGTTGACGGTCACTCAGCCGCGCGACGAGCCGCTGTATCTCAACCGCGATCGCGTCAGAGTTGAGTTCGACATTCGCAATCAATTTGCTGCTACCCTGTACAGCCTGCCGCCAGCCTTTGCTACCGGGCGGGCTACACCCGTGCCGCTGCGATACGACAGCCTGAATATGGTGCTCGACGAAGTCGATGCGCTCCGCGTGCCGCGCAGCAAGTCAATGGTCTATGAAATTGGCTCAAGCGCATTTGCCAGCGGCGTGCAGCTACCCATCGTACCAGCCCTCATGTCGGGTTCGCATTATGAGAACCACACGCTATATAACTTAACCAATGATTTCTCTGAGTTCGCGACCTGCGAACAATACCGCCGGCGGCTCATCGACCGGGCCGAGATCGATGTGCAGCGACCCTACGAGCTGGCTAAGTTTGTCGAGCGGCACTTTACCGACGGCGACTTTACTTATACGCTCGATTTGCCGCCGCCGGTCGATGAGAGCATCGATCCTATCGAGGACTTCTTGGTCAATGGGCGCATGGGACACTGCCAATATTTCGCGTCGGCCATGGTCATGATCCTGCGCCAGAGCCACATCCCGTCGCGCATCGTCGTAGGCTACAAACCGCATGAATACAACGCGTTAGGAGATTATTATTCCGTCAAGCAGAGCGACGCGCACGCCTGGGTAGAAGCTCTGTTCTCACAGGAGCAATTGATCGGCACCGAACTAGAGGGTTGGGCCACGCCGGCGGCCAGTTACTGGGTACGATTCGATCCGACCCCGGCGCGCGCCGCGGAGACGCCACCTACACAGCAAGGCCAAGCCATCGACTATGCGGAAAAGCTGTGGAAGGATTACGTCGTCGAGGGGCAAAAGCTAGACAGCGAGAATTCATTGTACGCGCCAGTATCGGCTAACAGCGAGAATGCCTATGCGTCGATGGTGGAACAGTTTAAAAAGGCGCAACAGCAAGTTACCTCCGGCCAACTGTGGGCCGGATTGGCTCGCATCGGCTTCGCTTGGCAAGTGGCCATCCTAATTACCGCCGTCGGTGTTGTGGGAGTTCTATGCTGGCAGACACTGCTGCTCCTCCAGCGATTCGCGCCGCGTTTAGCTGGACGCTTGGGTCTGCGGCCGCAGGCGACGCGTGTTCAGCAAGCCTTCTATGCGCGGTGTTTGGATCTACTTGAGCGTCGCGGGTTGCGGCGCATGCTGCATGAAACTCCCCGCGAATTCACACAACGCGCCAGCTTGAGCTTGCAGCACGCCCCGGCTCCCAGCGGCTCAGCCCCACTCGATAAAGCCCCACTCGATAAAGCCCCACTCGATAAAGCCCCACTCGATAAAGCCCTGTCCAGATTGACGGGCCTCTACTATCGCATGCGGTTTAGCGAACAGCAGACTCTGTCGCCCGCAGAACAACAAGACGTCGAACAGGCTTTGCTGGAGCTCGCCAACTATCCGGACACAACTAAGCCGCAGCCTGGCTAAGACAGAGCGGTGGGCTGGTTGCGATTGGTGCGCAGTTTGGATTTACCGTAGTTCAAAAGTAGCCATTACCGGGTGATGATCGCTCAAGTCGAATTCATCTTCAGCATACGTCAACCGCCGCGGCCAGTGGTCGAAGGCGTCTCGAGCGCCGCGTACGACTGCATCTGCGAGAATCTCAACCTGGGTGAAGCACCAGTCCTGGCCGGGCCCATCGACCATCAGACTCTGGCTGATGAAAATGCGATCGAACTGTTTTGGCAAAAATGCATGGGTGGCTTGCGTCACGTTTGGCAAGTGGGCCAGCACGTCGAGCATCTGTGCGCCCTGTTCGGCATTCGTTAGGACTGCGACTCCGCCGCTAGCACTAGACGGCACAGCGCGTGCGGAAACCAAATCTTCGAAGTTGAAATCGCCTAACAGGATCACATCCTGGCCGGCTTGCAAGTGAGGTAACAGCCAGTGTCGCGCCAGAGCAGCTTGTCTGACGCGGAGCGGTTCTGCATCGGTCTTGGCCCGCATGTGAACTGTCATCACCGTCAGTGGGCTGTCGACCTGATCCCAGCGAAACTCAGCCACCAAGTGTTTTGAGAGGCTGAAAAATTGCTGACTGGCAAACATTGCCTTGGACTGTTCATGCCGGCGGTAATTCACCAAACCATGTCGCAGTAGCAGCCCCACGTCCTGCTCGGTGTAGTGATCGCTGCCGGGAATGAAGGCCCAGCGATACGCTAGCGCGTGCTCGGCTTTCAATCGGTCGACAAGCTCTGCTAGCGTGCGCTCGTTTTCGATCTCCTGCAGGGCCACGATCTCGGGCCGATACTTGGCTAAAACGGCCGCTACGCCATCGCGTTTGGCCTGCCAATAAGCTTGGGTTGGCGCGGATTGTTCCTTGGCCAGCGAGCTAAGATTATCTGCGAGATTATCATCGAACATCCATTCGACGTTCCACGTCATGACTCGCAGACGCTGCGGTGCCGGGTCGTAGGGCTGGCCAAGCGCCTGCTCGCTGCCCGCTGCTGCCACGAGGAACAACACCGCCAACCGGCAAGCCGCTTCAGCTAGTTGGGCGACGAATATGCACAAGTTCGGTCTTCGCTGGAAGTAGTACTGTCGCACCATGTGGATAAGGCTTCGCCGAAAAAGATCCAGGCAGTCACTTGGGCTGCTGTGCCGCGCCTCCCATGCCGTATCATGCAAGGCTATTCACCCGCCGGATGCTGGCTTTATGCACTCGGCATGGTAGGCCGAAGGAGTTGCTACGATACGATGGAAGTGCAGTTTAACCTCGCGGTCGACCACCCGCCGCACGCCTTCTACCAAACATTGCGGTTCGTTGCTGTCTTGGCCCTGCTGTACGATCTCTTCGATGCGCGTTCCGGGAGCTACGCAAAAGGTCGACTGGTGGATCGTCTGATTTCCTGCGTCCAGTTCTGGAACGATGAAGTGGCAGGTGGCACCATAGGCCAACATCCGCGCCGCGAAGGCTTCGTGGTAGGGACGAAAGCCGGGAAAGCTAGGGAGTAGCCCGTGGTGCAAATTGATGATGCGACCGCCGGCAAACTTCCAACAGGTGTCCGGCGGCAACACACGCATGTATCGCGCCAGGACGACATAGTCAATTTGGTATTGATCGAGCAATTCCACCAACCGCTCGTCATCGGCCGAGCCGTCGTCGCGACCGATATTGAACCACGGTACCGAAAATTCGGCTGCCAGTCGCTCGCACTTGGAACGATTGCCAATCATTACCGTGGCATCGGCGCGAATCACACCGTCGGCCATGGCCTGCAATACGGCGCGTGGACTGCTCTCCTGAAAAGTTGTGCAGATCGCTAATCTCGCGCGGCGTTGCGGGGCAGGAGGAGTCCACACGCGTATCGACAGACCGGTGTGCACGCCAATGTGCTGCATCGCAGCCCGAATTGGCTCCCAGCGGCTTGCATCGAGAGTCACCCGACACATCATGGCGAACACCGCGGCCTCGTCATGGTCGTACATCTGAATCTCTGCGATGCTGGCCCCCTGTTTGGTCAATTCGTGGATGATGGGATCAGCCAGACCCACGCTATCGGGACCGACCGCAGTCACAATAATTTCCATCGTTGCTGTATTGCCTTTGCTAGTGCATCGTGCGGGGCGTTGTCGGGAAGTCCCAACAGACTTCGTAGGGGATGTGTGTGGGTGATAAAGTCTACTTGCTGGAATCGACTTGGGTCAGGTGTTGGGTTAAATTGGTGTAGCGAAACTGGCGGCTGCCCGGTTTCTAGCGATTGTGCCGCTGGCCCGGCCGTGCGGGGCGTTGATTGAGGTTAAGATGTGCGGAGCGACCGACATCCGCTGACAAAACTTCAAGTGCGGCCCGGGACGCATTCCAACGGCGGTGGCCACATTTAAAATCTGACTCAACACGATTTTTCAGTGAATAACACATGAGTGTCCTAACGCAACCTGCCAGACCTCCCATGCTCAGGGAAAACTTGCCTGAGGGCGAAAGCCTATGCAATTATTGCAACGCCAAATGCTGTCGCTATTTCGCCCTGCCCATCGACACTCCGGACTGCACAAAAGACCTCGATTACATACGTTGGTTCTTGCTGCACGGGCAGGCGAGCGTGTTTGTCGAAGACGACAGTTGGTATCTGCTGGTGCATACCGTTTGCAAACATTTGCAAAGTGACTATCGCTGCGGCATCTACTTGACGCGTCCTGAGATCTGTCGCGAGTACTCGACGGACAATTGCGAGTATGACGAGGACAGCACCTACGACAAGTACTTTGAGACGCCAGAGCAAGTGGCCGAGTATGTTGAGGCCACGTACGGGCAGGCCGACTTCGGCTGCGTGCGTTCGCCCGAGCCGCCGCTGCTGCCAATCCTAGCGATGTAAGCTACTGCAAGAATCTCGAGGGGTGTGTTAGGCTATCGAGCTCGCTAGGCTGACGCCCGCGCCCGCTGCACCACATCTTCAAACCTCAACAACCGAACGACATCTCTGTGACCCAGCGCATCGAACCTAGAACGCTCAAAGGCTTCCGCGACTTTTTACCTGAGACGATGATTCCGCGCGAGGCCCTGATGGAGACAGCCCGGCGCGTCTACCGCCGTTACGGCTTCAGCCCTATCGACACTCCGGCGCTGGAACTGCTGGAGATCCTCATTGGCAAGGGGAGCGAAGAGACCGATCGGCAGCTCTATCGCTTCGAAGATCACGGTGGTCGACAGGTGGGCCTGCGGTTCGATTTGACCGTCCCGCTGGCGCGATTCGCCGCACAGCACATCGGCAAACTGGGGACTCCATTCAAGCGCTACCACATCGCCCCAGTCTGGCGCGGCGAGAACCCGCAAGCGGGCCGGTTTCGCGAATTCGTCCAGTGCGACTTCGATACCATCGGCACGGAATCCGTTGTCGCGGACATCGAAACCGGTTTGGTCATCCACGAGCTGTTGCTCGAGCTGGGCATTGCCGACTTCCGGCTGAGCATCAACAATCGCCAAGTGCTGAGCGGTTTGCTCGATAAGCTTGAGCTGAGCGATAAAGCGGTGCCATTGCTCCGCGCGCTCGATAAGCTCGACAAGGATGGACGCGAGCGAGTCGCGGCCGAGATGGTCCAAGTCGCCGGGGTGACCAGCCAACAGGCCGATCAGATTCTGCGGTTGGCTGACATCTCCGGTACGACAGAGCAAATTCTGTCGCAGCTCGATAGTTTGCTCGAAGGCAATGCTATGGGTCAAACCGGCGTCGGGCGATTGCGCGAAATCACCCAAGCTCTGCAGGCTGCCGGCGTATCTTCAGAACGCTACTGCCTAAATGTGGCTATCGCCCGCGGGCTGGACTACTACACCGGAGTCGTGTTTGAGACGACGCTCAACCAGTTACCCAGCATTGGTAGCATCTGTTCCGGTGGGCGGTACGATAACTTGGCCGACTTGTATACCAAGCAGCACCTGCCTGGGATCGGCGCATCGCTGGGGCTGGATCGCTTGCTGGCCGCCATGGAAAAGCTGGACATGCTACAACCGGTCCGCACTGCCGCGCCGGTATTGGTGGCGTACTTCGACCGCGAGCGTTTGCACGATTATTTGCGGCTAGCTCAGCAGGTGCGCGCACAGGGCATCGGCGCGGAACTCTACCCCGAACCCAAGAAACTCGCCGCCCAGTTGAAGTACGCCGACGCTCGCGGTTTTCGCATCGCACTCATCGCCGGCTCTCAAGAGCTCGATGCCGGCACTTGCCAAGTCAAGGACTTGGCGCGGAAAACCAGCCAGGAGGTCAACTGCCAAGATGGCGGCAGTGCCCTGGCCGACGCAATCCATGCGATCTTGGCCTAGTTCCCTTTGCAGGGCCAAGGTCCGGTCGGTCGTCCAGCCCCGGCAGCAAATCCTGCCAAAAGAGCTTTTCTCACGGTTTACCCGAATCGGGATCGCCTCAGCCAGAGCAAATGCGTAGAATGCGGCGGCGAGAGCATTCGGGTAGAAAATAAGGTCCGTGCGGCATACCCCAGACAGCACGGGCAGATTCACTAACGAAGGAGTGTAGTTGATGGTGACCTCAAAGTTTTGCAAGGACGATCGGCACGCGCTCCCGGCGCTCCACAGCCCGGCCGGCAGATCGCTTGGCATCCTCGCCGGAATCCTCGCCGGAATGCCTACTAGAGTTCCCGCCGCGTCCCCAACCCGGCTGTGTGCCATACCCCGTACGCTGATTGCAACAGCCGTCGTGCTATGTGCACTGGCGGGCCCTGCGGCGGCCCAGGCAGGTGCTGAGCGGTCGGCACCTCAATCCGGCAATAGCGGCTCGGCAGTCGAGCAGCTTACCGCCATGCTGCAAGCGATCGAGCCCTACCGCCCACTCAGCGAAGTTGTCCAGACGGTCAAGGTTTTCGGATCGACGAGCATGGATGGCTTGGCCCACGGCTGGGTCAAAGGCTTTGAAAATTTCCACGCTCAAGCCAAAGTCGAAGTTACGGCCGCGAGTTACGAAGTGGCGACTAAGCAACTCATCGCCAATCCTTCCGCGATCGCCATGTACGCGCGGCCAGTGACCGATCAGGAACTGGCAGACATGCACAAAGCCGGCTTGAAGCGCCCGATGGCGTTTGAAGTCGCCCGCGAGGCGCTGACCGTCTTTGTCAATAGTGCAAATCCGGTTCAATCCATTTCGGGCGAGCAGCTCGGCGCAGTTTTTACGATCAGCAGCTCCCCCGAGCAAGTGACCTGGGGCGCGGTCGGCGCAAGCGGTGAATGGGCTAGCAAGCCGCTGCACGTTATCGCGCGGACCGAGGAGAGCGGAACGCAGCTCTTCTTAAGTCAGTTCGTCTTCCGTCAAGCCGCGATGCGCCCCGCGACCTCGTCGCATCCGTCCAATGCTGAAGTTCTGCAAGCCATCAGCGCCGACCCGCTAGGCATCGCCATCTGCGGTTACCGCAGCAGCGGTCGAGCGGTCAAGCCACTGCCGCTGGCTTTGGGAGGCTCGATCATTGCCTGCGATGATCTGTCCGTGCTCAGTGGACGTTATCCACTGATGCGTCCACTGACGCTGGTGGTGGACCTGGGGCAGACAGACGATCAAGCCAAGGCTAGTCAAGAGTTCGTGCGCTATGCCTTATGCCAGGCTGGACAGACTCAAGCCATCTTGGTGGGATTTTTCCCAGTCGACCTGCCACTGCTCCGCGCAGGGCTTGAACACCTCAGCCCGCAAGTGGCCCGCTGAGATCGAGGGTCTCCAAAATATCGTCGTCATGACTATCGAAAACAGGATGTATCGCCATGTCTCGTCTGACCAGCTTCATTGCTCTGACCAGCCTCATTGCCCTGACCCCTATCGGGTGTCTACTTACAACAACCAGCCTACTGGCCCAGACGCGCTGGGATAGCGGCGCGGCCGAGCGCAATCGCCTACTCTCTGCGGACCAGACTCCGCTGTGGCAGGGGAGCGATTGGCTGGGGAGCTCATCCCAACAAGACCGCCGCTGGCTACTGGGAGTGTCCGGACAGAATCGCGAAACCGGTGTATTGGTCAATGCGGTGACCAGCAATTCCGCCGCTTCCAAATCGCGCATTGAAGTGGGCGACTTGATCGTCAACGTGGCGGGCTTTCAGGTCGGCATGGTGGCCGGTCGCGTGTACGATTTAGCGGAAGAGATCAATCGTCGCGCGGATGCTAGTGGGCGTGTAACGCTCGTCATCCAAGACCATCGCAGTGGGCAGCTTGCCGCTGTGCCAGTCCAATTAGACAGCCCCAGTACGCGGCTGGTGGGGACGGTCAACTACACCGGCAATTATCCGCTGCCGGCCGATGCAATCGTCAACGTCCAGATCGAGAACTTGACGCGGCCCTACTACAGCGTCAATCGCGGCACCACTCAGGTTCGCCCCAGCAGCGGAAGCAGCTTTCCGTTTGAGATTGTTTACGACGGAGCCTATATCAATGCTCAGGACACCTACCAGGCACGGGCCACGATTACCTCCGGTGGACGGACCATTGCGGACACCGTCCAGCCGCAGCGCGTGCTAACCAATGGGGCTAGCAATCAGGTGCAGTTGACTGTAGCGGCGCTGGCCGGAGCCGGGACCGGCAATGTGACGAGCGCTGGATATGCTGACTACGGAAGCATCGACGCACGCTTGACGTCCATGTATCGCAAGTTCCTCAATCG